>JAYKJC010000174.1:0-13620 GCA_035285885.1 Leptolyngbyaceae cyanobacterium
GCCAAATGTGTCTTGTAGACCTCATAGTGGTCGTAGGCTTTATCTGCCACGGCTTTGTGCAGCGCCTTCGACATTTCGGGGCTGTTCATGTGGTACTCGCCGCCAGGACGGTACTGTACAAAACCCAGATTCTGAAGCTTCTTCGCGGTCAGTTCAGGAAATGCCCGCTGATGAATGGCACTGGTTTCCTGCGCCAAATCTTCGAAGGTCAAGCCACCCACACGAGACGCCGTGCCTCGGAAGGCCGTCTCCAGCAAATCGCCTCCGATGCCGATCGCCTCGAAAATCTGCGCCCCGTGATAGCTCGACAGCAGCGAAATCCCCATCTTGGAGAGAATTTTGAGTAACCCCGCTTCCACCGCCTTACGGTAGTTCTGCTGAGCGGTCTCGATGTCCATCGTCTCCAGTCGTCCCTTCTCCATCAGCGACTGAGTCTTGGGCGATCGCCACCAGTGACGCACCGATTCCAGCGCCAGATACGGACAAACCGCACTCGCCCCATAGCCAATCAGGCAGGCAAAGTGGTGAGTACTCCAGCATTGAGCCGTATCCACCACCAGCGAAACCTTCATGCGCAACCCTTGACGAATGAGGTGATGATGAACGGCTCCCACCACCGCAAGCGGCGGCAGATACGTAAACGCATCACTTGCACCGCCCTCCGTGCCATCAGGACGCAGGCGATCGCTCAATACGAGAATTTCTGTTCCCTGCTGAACGGCATCATCGGCCTGCTGACAGAGTGTGGCGATCGCCTGCTTTAATCCCTGGGGCCCGTCTGACACAGAATAGAGCGTCGATAGCGTCGCCGTTTTGAATCCCGTTTGATGAATGCAAGCCAGTTCTGCATCGTTGAGGACCGGACTATCGAGCTTGATTTGTCGGGCATAGTCTGGCTTGGCCTCCAACACGTTGCCCCGTGCTCCCCGCGTCATTGATAACGACATCACCAAACTTTCTCGCAGAGGGTCGATGGCTGGATTCGTAACCTGAGCAAACCGCTGCTTGAAGTAGTCATACAGCAGTCGGGGCTTGCTCGACAGAATCGCCAGAGGAATATCGTCTCCCATGCAGAAGGTGGGCTCTTTGCCCTGAGCCGCCATGGCTTCAATAATCATCTCAACATCTTCGCTGGTGTAGCCAAAGGCGGATTGCTGCTTCAGCAATTCCGAGCCATCCAGATAGGTGTCTTCACCAAACCCCTGGGTTTCTAGCTCATGGCGATGGTCTTTCAGCCATTGACCGTAGGGCTGAGCATGGGCAATGCGCTGCTTAATGTCCCAATTGCGCAGAATCTCATGATTTTCCAAATCTACTGCAATGGTTTGGCCTGGCCCCAAGCGTCCCTTTTCGACAATGTCCTCTTCAGCCATAGGAACAACTCCGGCTTCAGACGCGACCACCACATAGTCATCGCGAGTAATCACGTAGCGGGCTGGGCGCAATCCATTACGGTCAAGGGCAGCACCCACCATTTTTCCATCGCTAAACACCAGGAGCGCAGGCCCGTCCCACGGTTCCTGAAGCCCACTGTAATAGTCATAGAAATCGACAATTTCTGGATAGTCGTCTAATTCAGGCTGGTTGCGATACGCTTCTGGCACCATCAGCATGATTGATTCTAGGGGTGTTCGTCCTGAACGAACGAGCAGCTCCAGCACATTGTCGAGGTTCGCGGAGTCACTATTTTCCTGTCGAACGGTGGGCGTTAACAGACTGAGGCGATCGCCCCAGAGTGGATGCTCCAAATCGGCTTCCCGTGCTTGCATCCAGTTAATATTGCCAACGAGGGTGTTGATTTCTCCGTTGTGTCCCAACAACCGCATCGGTTGAGCCAGTGGCCAGCGGGGCATGGTGTTCGTGCTGAAGCGACGATGATAAAACGCAAAGGCACTTTCGTAGGAAGTGTTCGTCAAATCTGTGTAGAATTCGCCTAGAACAACGGAGCGAACCATGCCTTTGTAGACGATGGTGCGACTTGAGAATGAGCAGACATAAAACTCTTCGAGTTCTTCTGCCATATCCTCATCGGTGCCAAGGGCATGTTCGACGGCTCGACTAATTTTTCTCCGAGTCAGGTATAGTTCCCGCTCAAGTTCATCGCCCACTAACGGCATTCCATCCCGATGGGGAGCTTTGACTAAGACCTGTTCAATGGTCGGTTGATTCTGACGAGCCAGCACGCCCAAGACATTCGGCTTCACCGGAACCGGACGCCAACCCAACAGCGTAAATTCTGATTCAGCAAGAACACGCTCAACTTCTTGACGGGCTTTTGCTGCTGCCGCCGCTTCCCGAGGCAAAAACAGCATCCCAACCCCCAGTTCCTCAGGATTTGGAGGCTCAATGCCTTGGCTGTTCATCCACTCCGTCAGCAGTTTCAAGGGCAGAGCTGTGAGAATACCCGCACCATCTCCCGAATCCTTATCGGCATTGCATCCACCGCGATGCTCCAAGCACGTTAATGCCGACAGCGCTTTCAAGACGAGGTCATGACTTTCGTGCGATCGCACACTGGCAATAAAGCCAACACCACAGGCATCTCTTTCTTCAACCAGCCATCGCTGCCCTTCATAGGTCGCCAAAGATGCCGATGCCATACCCTGTCCATTCTTCATGCTCATGCTCATAGATACCTGCTCAACCGATAAAATGCCTGTCTCTCAGCAGATGTTGCGTCTCAGCCATCTGCCCCGTGCCATCTGCTCAAATCTGTTCAAATTAATGATGTTGGCTTGCCCTCAGTAGAATGCCCTAGTGCGCTGCTAATCAACCTGGCAACTCCACATATGCACACTTTGAACCTTATCACCATGTATTTCTATTGAAATTATATAAAGGAACGTAAATGAATGCTGGAACGAATACTACAAATCTCCCGAATGAGTAACCATAATACTCAGGTCTCCCACTTCAGGTCTTCCATGTTTAGCTGCACTGCCTTCGAGTGCGACCTGCATCTACGTCCAAACTTTTCACACTCCCAAGGTGAACCTGCAATAAAATCAAGTTCAAGCAACAGCGAACTGAAAGGAGAACAGTTCATCAGTAATGCTGATTCTGGGGTTGATTACAGTGCGATTAGTTTGAACATCAATGGTTTGAACATCAATGGTTCAGTGATTGTACGAAAATTGTGAGCCTGTTGACAATCTTTACAAGCTAAGTTTCCGACGATTTAGATGCAGAAACATTCGACACTTCGCTGGCCCGTCATCGCATCATTAGGATTGCTCACGCTTCTCGTGGGAATCGATGTTGCGCATCAACACGTCAGTAGGAGCAGCGCCCCCCGATCCGCTTCATCAACACCGCTATCCCTGCTACCCATTCTGAAACGATGGCCAGTGGATGCAGTGCCCCTGAACTTTCTAGAACAGACTTTTGTTAATCCATGGATCGCTCAACACCAAGGAGATACCCAGGGCGATCGCATCGTCATCAATGACCGAGTCATCAACGCCCCCTGGAAACACCAGGGAGGACGAGTTTTCGTCTCCGAAGAACCTCTGCTACATGCCATTGGCCTAGAATTTCTCAGTTCCAATACCCCCACTCGACAGCCGGTCCAGTGGTTCTCTCACTCAGCACCATCAATCCCTGAGCTAGCCGCACAAGTCGGGGATGATCAGATTCGCTATCTCGACATGTCCGATTTTGCTCAATCTCACCAATGGACGGTTCGATCCCAAAGGCAGACCCTTTCAATTCAGACTCCACAGGCAGACATTCTATCCATTCGACATGGCCGACAAACCTGGGGCGATCGCCTGGTCATCGATCTCGATCGCCCCACTCCATTTCAAGCTGTGGCGGGATCAGGAACCCTCTCAATCAGCCTTGATGCCCTCTCCCCCTCCAACATCGAACTTCCTCCAGCAACCCGGACGAATCATCTAAGCAGCATTCGCGCTCAGACCACTGGACGCCAGACCACTGTCAGCCTCGGCATCAGTGCTCGGAAACGTGCCAGGGTTTGGACTGTGTCATCTCCCCCCCGCATCATCGTTGATATTGGTTCCGAGAACGTTCCAGAGAAACAGATTCATTGGTTGCCGGGACTGTGGTGGCGTCAGACGCTCGTATCGGTCGGTACCCAAAACTTTCCGGTGATCTATTTAGAACTCAGTCCGGACGAAAACCAGGGTCTTTCTCTCAAGCCCATTTGGGCCAACACTTCGAGAATGGAAGGGATTGCGCCCCTCGCATCCACGGCTAAGCAGTGGGGGGCGATCGCCGCCATCAACGGTGGCTTTTTTAACCGCAATAATCACCTTCCCCTAGGCGCAATCCGGCAGAATGGGCAGTGGTATTCAGGCCCTATTCTCAATCGAGGGGCGATCGCCTGGAATAGCCTCGGTGACTTACACATGGGACGGCTCAGCCTGCAAGATACACTCCGCCTGGCGACCGGACAAACCCTCCCCAGTCTTCATCTCAACAGTGGGTATGTTCAAGCGGGGTTATCTCGCTACACTCCTCAGTGGGGAACGCATTACACTCCCTTAACCGATTTCGAAACATCCGTGACGGTGATTAATGGTCGTGTAGCGGCCCTGCAACGCATCGAGGTTGCCGGGTCTCAATCTGTGCCGATTCCTCCCGATGGGTACCTGTTGGCTGCACGGTCATTTCAAACGGCTGTAAACCTGCTCCAGCCGGGCAGTGAGATATATAGTAGGGCGATCGCCAATCCCTCTTCCTTTGATGCCTACACCAACGCCCTTGGCGCAGGTCCGCTTCTTCTGAATCAAGGACGCATTGTTTTAGATGCTGCATCAGAGGGGTTTTCCGATGCTTTTATTCGACAACGAGCCCCTAGAAGTGCGATCGCCCAAACAAGAACAGGCTCAATACTCATGGTCAATGTACTCACCTCGCCCAGCGGAACAGGCCCAACGCTTCGCGAAACGGCAGACATCCTGCTTCAGCTCAATGCAACCGAAGCGCTAAATTTAGATGGCGGCAACTCATCCGCTCTCTACCTTGGAGGACATTTGCTCACCCCATCTCCACAAAACGCCGCTCGAGTTCATAACGGCCTCGGAATCTTTATCGACATCAATAGAGTCACAAATGAGTAGAGCTACGAATGAGTCGAGTGACTCATTCGTCTATGCCCTTGGGTGTCCACCCTCTGGCCCCTAAAGCCTCACTAACGGTTGGGAGACTGAGCAGGAGACGAAGAAAAATCTCTGCCCCTTACTCTGGTGCATTAATAATGAGAGTGCCAGGTTTACTGAACTTTGTCTTTTATGCTTCCGATTAAAATGTGCATGAAGTTGCAAATTCACGGGTGACAGGAACAGATGTGAATCTGTTATGGTTGACAGCAGTGAGCCGCTCCCAGCCTTGTGAAGCTGTAGATATGCAGCTTAGGGCAAAAATGTCTCAATCAAAGTGGCGATCGCCATGTTTTAGGACTGATCGTTCTTTAGGTGGTGGCACTTATTATTTAGTGAACTGATTAAGATAGTTACATTTCCTGCAAATGTGACAGCGTAACTGCTCTCTATACCGCTCTGTATTTCAATTAGTGATTGTTTTCTACGAATAACGTTAAAAATTCTACGTTTGTTGTTGAAGGAGAATGAACTGTGGTTCAAGCTAAAGAAGCAACTCAGCCTGATTCCAATGCTGCACTCGTTGAGGCTTTGAAGGGTGTTGCAGCAACCGAACTTCGCCCTTGGGGCTCATTTACGGTTCTGGAAGAAGGTCGGGGATATAAGATTAAGCGTATTGAAGTCAAGCCTGGACATCGTCTAAGCCTGCAAATGCATCACCACAGAAGTGAGCATTGGATTGTTGTCTCGGGTACAGCAAAAGTTGTTTGCGGAGATGACGAGCGCCTGCTGAGCAGCAACCAGTCAACTTACGTGCCTCCTTGCACAAGCCACCGTCTTGAAAATCCTGGCGTCATTCCACTGATCCTTATTGAGGTTCAGAATGGCCAGTATTTAGGAGAAGACGACATTGTTCGTTTCCAAGACGATTACTCCAGAGCTAAGTAATTAGCCTGTCCATACTCCTTTGTCCGTAATACTCTAAAGAGCTTTGACCATTAATGTGTCTTATTCGCAGCATACATTAACCGTCAAAGTTTTTTTTGACACACCAGCACAGCAATTCTCATTGCGAAAATTCAGGGGGCAAAATGGTCGCCGCAAGCGACCGTTTTGCCCCCTGAATCAATACAAGTGAGCGCCGATAGATCGCGAAGTCTTTCAAAATGAGAATTGCTGACAACAGCATAAACGACTTGACAATTTGCTCCAATTGCAACGGAGAAAAGAGAACAGTGATCTCGCCGGACGCGCATTGTTTATCGTTCTCTAATTTCTGGTTCCCTGACTCTGGCAGGGAGCCGTTGCTGGAGCCTCTGGCTTCAATTTGAACGGGAGCCAGAGGCGCTCGGGGGCATTCCCAGCGTCTCGCCGCTGGGAACAAGGAATACTCTAAACACGTACCCGTGCGCCTAATCTCCTCCTTTCTTCGTAAACTTTGCCAAGTCGCGAAGCATAAGTTTCTGGGAATATAGCGAGTTGCAACTGCAGTAAGTGCAAAAACGGTTGTATCTGATGTAGAACGCTCTAGCAACTATTCTTACCTTAACCATCGTGCATAACGCTATTTTCTTTTTAGAGAGACGGGAGGGTCTAGGTGATCCTCCCGTTTGTCTTCACAGAATTTTGATTAAGAATTTACGTAATTCTTGGGAGCTGTTGGGCATACTGAATACAAGAGAATACAAACAGGTTGTCGCGTTCTCTGCGTTGAAGCAGGTTAGAAATTCTCAAATTAGAAGCTTTCAAGCTAGACACTTTCAAGTTAGAAGCCCTCGATCGTAAAGTGAGCTTCATGATGTTCTCGTTTATCCTCAGCGTTAAGAGGAAAACCCGCTCACTTGCCCAACTTCATTAGAGAAGAGACATTGTGTAACAGAGTTGTTCATGATTTTTCGCTTATTGGCCTCCAGACAGAAAAATCTACGTAAGCAAGTTGCTGCAAAGCATATCGCTAGAGGAATGTGAGGCTTTAGTAAAGCACAATCCTCTGCATTATTAGCTGAGAACTATTTACTGATTTAGCGCGTCAAAAGTTCTATATGTGGTCTCAAGATGACGGCATCTGCCTATGTTGAGTGAAGTAATTGGCGGCCGATATCATATCATTCGCTACTTGGGTGGCGGTGGATTTGGGCAGACCTATCTTTCGGAAGATCAACATCTTCCGGGGAAACCGCACTGCGTCGTCAAAAAGTTATTACCTCGGGTCAATGACGCAAAGTCATTTGAAATTGCGAGACGTTTGTTTAACCGAGAAGCAGAAGTACTCTATTCGTTGGGCAATCACGATCAGATTCCTCAATTATTTGCCCACTTTGAAGAGAACCGAGAATTTTACCTTGTTCAGCAATATATAGAGGGGGTTGTTCTTAGTAAAGAGCTTAAATCGGGTCGTTCATTTGATGAAAATGAAGTTATCAATCTTCTGGTTCAAATTCTATCGACGCTCTCATTTGTCCATGAACAAAACGTCATTCATCGAGATATCAAGCCGTCAAATTTGATTCGGCGCAAAGGCGATAACGCGATTGTGATGATTGACTTTGGTGGGGTCAAGCAAATCGGAGTTAACACAGCCAGCAACTCTGATGCAAGTACAGTGACGGTGGCGATCGGTTCATCAGGATACATGCCAAACGAGCAGTTGGCTGGAAAACCTCGCTTTAGCAGCGATATTTATGCTGTTGGCATGGTGGGGATTCAGACATTGACGGGATGTTCGCCATCGCACTTGCCTGAAGACTTGAGAACAGGAGAGATTTTGTGGCGCGATCGCGCTCCCCATGTCAGCGATGCGTTTGCTGATGTACTGAACAAGATGACACGATATGACTATCGCCAACGGTATCAATCGACGCAAGACGTGCTAACTGCGCTCAGAAATTTACCTGGGGAGGTAGTGTCGAGCGCAACCATAATCGAAATTAGTCGTCGTCATCAAGAGAGTGGTTCATTATCAGGAACTAACTCACTAAGCTTGAACGTTCCCCTTGAAGACCCAGCGCAAACAGATACGCATACCTCTAGTTCTGTTTCAGACCCTCCGAGTGTTCCCTCATGGACATCCAATGACTCGGCAGACGAGATCAATGGCTATCTGGCATGGTACGAACGCGCAGACGAGCTGTTTCAGCAACAGCGCTTTCGCAAAGCGGCTGAAAGCTATGGAAAAGTTCTGAAAGTGATTCCTGAAGACTACATGGTTTGGTTTAAGCTCGCCATGGCATTGGAGAATTGTCATCAGCTTTCGGAAGCCGTAGATGCCTATACTCATGTGACTCAGATCAAGGAAGATGATTATCTCGCGTGGTATCGACGGGGCAAAAATCTAGAGCAGCTTCGTCAATTTGAGGAGGCGATCGCCTCCTACGACCGCGTGATTGAACTCCAGCCAGAAAATTATTGGGTTCTGCACGATAAAGGGAAGTCACTTGAAGCGCTCAAGCAGTTTCCCGAAGCACTCGCTGCGTATGATCGAGCCGTTCAGATTAAATCAGATTTTCAGTTAGCCATTGACAGTCGCCGACAATTGCTCCAGGAGATGAAGCAAGTCGATCGCCTCTACCATCTGGAGCACTACGATGAAGCAATTGCGTCGTGCGATCGCCTCCTCCAACAAACCCCGGATGACCCAACCGCCTGGCTCATGCGAGGGATGGCGTTAGAGAACTCGAATCACTACAAAGAAGCGGTCAAATCCTATAACCGCGTTCTGAAAATTCAGCCAAACGACCACCTGGCGTGGTTTAAGCGGGGAGCCCTACTGGAAAAGTTGGGCATGTATCTCGAAGCAGCGAAGTCCTACAGTCAGGTCGCCAAGCTACAGCCTGAGAACTGCTGGGCTTGGAACGATTACGGACGAGTTTTGGAAACGATTCATCATTATCAAGATGCGTTATCGGCCTATGACAAAGCGATTCGTCTTCGGGCTGATGTAACATCTGCCATTGAAGGACGTAACCGAGTCATTCGACAACTCGAACTTTCTAAACATCCCGGAAAATCCGGCAAACACAAAGCGTCACAGGCGGATGCTTTGCCGCGAAAGGAAACAAAGGTCTAATCGACATAATCTTTATGCTTAGGCGTTTGTAAATAAATAAACTCCAGGAAGGTTGGGCGGCGGGCTGAGCCCGCCGCCCAACCTTCCTGGGGTTTATTTTCGTGTAAGTCCCTTAGGGATTAGCAAGAAAATAAAATCCCAGAGAGATAAAATTTCTGAGAGAGGGGCATAAGGCTAAAGGATGACGACATCATTTTGACTGTACCGATAGAATTATAGTAAGAAGTAAATTCTGAGTTGTCCTGACTCGAATCGCACCCTCGGGTTGCAGCTTCTGGATTTCCATTGGAGAGTTTTGACGCTTTTGGTACATTCACCCTCAGATCAATCGACTCACAAACAATCGAAGCAGACAACTGTCGATCCTTCCACAAATGGTCGAGCCTCTAAAGACCAGAGTCGCTTTGTTGAGCAGAAGGTAGAAGAGTTGCGTAACGTGCTGGCCAGTCACAAGGGCGATCGCCTGCTGATTGTGATGCAAGATTTCCCTGACCCAGATGCACTGTCCTCCGCATGGGCCTTTCAACTCATCGCCCAAGAATATGAGATTCACAGTGACATTGTCTATGCGGGTATGCTCAGCCACCAGGAAAACATCGCTTTAGTCAGGCTCACAGGGCTTCCAGTTAAGCGATGGTCGATACAGGGCATGAAGGAAAAAGATCTGACGATGTATGGGGGGTGCGTTTTTGTTGATAACCAAGGCACCACCACTCAGCTATTTCAACGGATAAAATCCAATAAGCTTCCGGTGGTTAGCATCATCGACCACCATTCGAACCAGGGAAACGTCGAGGCGGAATTTAAAGACCTCCGTCCCCAGATTCGGGCAACGGCGACCATTCTCACTCAGTACTTGAAAGCGGGATTATTACAGCTAGACACGAGCGAGGCAAGGCATGTGAAGTGTGCAACGGCACTCATGCATGGATTGCGGGCAGATACCAACAACTTGCTGCAAGCTCAAGATGAAGATTTTCAAGCTGCTGCATATTTAAGCCGTTTTTATGATTCACAACTGTTGAGCGCAGTGTTGCAGGCGTCTCGCTCCAAGCGGGTAATGGATGTGATTGAACGAGCCTTACATAAGCGGTTTATTCAAAACAGTTTTTCAATTGCAGGTGTGGGGTATCTGCGGTCTGAAGATCGGGATGCGATTCCTCAAGCCGCTGATTTTCTAGTTACAGAGGAAAATATCCACACGGCGGTGGTCTATGGCATCGTCCACGATGATGACGAAGATTTAGAAATCGTCGTAGGTTCACTCCGAACCAACAAAATCACCCTGGACCCTGACGAGTTTATTAAAGAAGCGTTTGGGCAAGACCTTCAAGGACGGTATTTTGGAGGAGGGCGATCAGGAGCGGGAGGGTTCGAAATCCCGATGGGGTTTCTATATGGATTCAACGAAAACGATGATTATGCCCAGGCCAAATGGAAGGTTTTCGACGTGCAGATCAAACAGAAGTTGCTGCATCTGATCGATCCCTCGGCAAAATTAGACCACGTTGGGGACATCAACTGGAAGCCCGAGTAAAGAACTGTCACTCGTGACAAAGTCGCTGCTGAAGCCTCTGTCCTAAAGATGTTGAAGTGGGAGTTTGATCGGGTGATTCCAGGTCACGGTTCAATTGTAGAAACAGGGGGGAAAGCCCAACTGATAGAAGGCTACGAGTGGTTTTTGGGGCGATCACTCTCCCTTCCAGCACATGTTGTTTAGGGTTTCTTCCGAGACCATTGATTTGCACGAATATTGTCTGCGGCCAATCTGGCTGTTTCCTCAATCCTTCGCTGACGCGTCTCAGGGCGCTTGGCTTGCACAATCCATTCAAGAATTCCGCGCTTTGCTGATTTGGGGAAAGCGTCGAAATAATCACGGGAACCTGGATAGGTGTCAAAGGCTTGAGCGAGATCGTCTGGAATTACCAAAGCTTCAACCTCATCCAGCAATATCCAGGAACCATCTCGTTTAGCAGCTTCTACTTTTTCCAAGCCTGATGGTTTCATGCGGCCCTCTTTTAGGAGGGTGGCGATTCGTTTTTTATTCAGGTGCGACCATCCGGTTCGAGGTTTTCGAGGACTCAACCAAAGCTTCGTCCGCTCAACATCAACCTTGCCAGGTTTGCTGTCAATCCAGCCAAAGCAAAGCGCTTCCTCAATGGCCATTTCTTGCGTCAACTGCTGTTTCCCAGACGATTTCTTGAAAGTAATCAGCCAAATTCCCGACGATTGGGCATGATTCGCCTCTAGCCAATCTCTCCATTCGGTAAGGGTATCGGGCTGGAATTCAGGTTCAGACATTGTTGTACAGAGTCAGAAAATAGAGCGCTTGAGACATCCTATAGCGGTTTCAACCGCGTTAAGCACAAATACAGTTGTGCTTAACCAACGCGCATAGTTTTAACTGTAGAAGAGAGCAAAAGAATTGCATCAGAATAGGAGGTGCGGTCGAGATTCAATAGGCACAGATGGTGAAATCACTGCCCACCCAACAGGCGGCATCTGACCTCGACCGTTGGGCTTCACCCCATCGAGAATTAATGCCATCTGTCGTCAATCCCCGAACCTCAGCAATTCCCGGTTCGATGATGGCCACGCTAATCGACATATATCCATCAATTAATCCAGACGGTGCTTCGATGAAGAAACTCCCGTTTCCGCCAAATTGCCCAAACAGACACTCGCCATCAAACCGAATTTCATCTGAGCCTCCTTTGATGACGCAGCGTGCGGTTATGGCCTGGGCGATCGCCCCTTCATCAATCTGATCTGCCTGTTCTACATCTGCTTGTTCTACATCTGCCTGTTCTGCATTTGCCTGTTCTACATCGGTTTGCGTAGCACTTTCTGGTTGAGCCAATGGCTGCTCAGGTGATGAAATCAGTTCTTCTTCTACAAAAACTGGCGCGGTATCTTGTTGAGGAGGCTCGCTAACACTCGTGGTTGAACACCCCAAAAATGCAGGTGCCAGCAATGCGAGAGAAACAATGACATGAGAGAGCAGCTTGGGTTTGTACATCAGCATCACCTCAAAAGCGTATAAACTTTAGCCGCAGTATAGCTCAGCCGACACGACTAACACTTTTGCTGAACAGGGGATTGATAATCAATCAACAATAGAAAACTTGACCATAGGAGCTAACCTCCTCAAGTCTCTCGTTGATGTGGGGAGGGGCGATCGCCCCTCCCCACATTACGAAATAGTTTTCTACTCCCGTCCGTGAGGTTCGGTAAAATCAATCTCTGGACCGATGGGCACAATGCGTGTGGGATTAACCGTCTCGTGGCTCTGGTAATAATGCCGCTTGATGTGCGTAAAGTTGACGGTTTCAGCCACCCCTGGAGTTTGATAGAGATCGCGCACGTACCCCCAGAGGTTCGGGTAATCAACAATCCGGCGAATGTTGCACTTGAAGTGCCCTGCATACACTGGGTCAAATCTCACCAACGTGGTGAACAGTCGCCAGTCTGCCTCAGTTACCGTGTCGCCCATGAGATAGCGTCGGGTTGAGAGACGGTCTTCTAAAAAGTCGAGGGTGCCAAACAACGGCTTGACGGCTTCTTCATAGGCGTCTTGGGTGGTGGCAAAGCCGGACTTGTAGACCCCATTGTTGACGGTGTCGTAGATGCGATCGTTCAGACCGTTAATTTCATCGCGCAGGGGTTCTGGATAATAATCTCCGGGCTTTGCGCCAATGCCATCAAAGGCACTGTTCAACATGCGAATGATTTCAGCCGACTCATTGTTGACAATGGTTTGAGTTTGCTTATCCCACAACACAGGAACAGTAACCCGCCCCGTGTATTCGGGGTCAGCGTGAGTGTAGACCTGATGTAGATACTTTGAATTGAAGATGGGATCTGGAATTACGCCCTCACCTGACTCAAAGGTCCAGCCGTGTTCGCCCATAAACCAGTGAACGACGGAAAGCGGAATCATCTCTTCTAGTCCTTTAAGAGAACGGAAGATCAGCGTGCGGTGTGCCCAGGGGCATGCGTAGGACACATACAGGTGATAGCGTCCGGCTTCTGCCTTGAATCCGCCTTCTCCCGTTTTGCCAGGACTTCCGTCAGCAGTGACCCAGTTGCGAAATTGTGATTCTTTGCGGACGAAGCGACCTCCTGTACTTTCGGTGTCGTACCACTGGTCTTTCCATACACCATCGACTAAAAGCCCCATGTAACCTCCTATTCTGGGTAGTGATAAAGGGTGGTGATAAACCTGCAAGAACTTCGGGTGTGCACATGCTGCATGCAGTCTCAAGGATTCTCACGCTTTAAGGATTGTTCTACGGTGTGCTGTAAGAATCGCCTGATCAGCCACCCTCCTTCGTAAGCCACGATAAAGCGATTAGACGATGAAGGCATCGCCTATGAGGTGGAAGTATCGGACTAATTCTGGTGAGTTCTGCTTAACTCTGTAAGATTGCATAAAAAAGATTGCACAAAAAAAGATTGCACAAAAGAAACGAGGGAGGGCGATCGCCCTTC
>JAYKJC010000175.1:0-13757 GCA_035285885.1 Leptolyngbyaceae cyanobacterium
TGCTCTTCTTAACGGATGAAACGGTTCCACCAACGAACAACGCGAGTGAACAAGCGTTGCGTTGGAGTGTAGTGTTTCGCAAGGTCACCCATGGGTTCCGCTCCGATTGGGGGGCTGAGTTGTTCGCATTGGTGCGTTCTATCGTCAATACCGCAAAGCGTCAGGGCATTTCTGCCTTAGATGCCATTTCCCGTGCCCTTACCTCACAACAGCACGATTGGCTACTGGGTTGAGCAATTACGAGTTGGTTATCACGGTAAAATTACCCGAAGACTTGATCAGCAAATGTTACCACTCTAGTGGCGTGGTACCGCTATAGCCGTAGCCACTTAGGGTAGGACGTTGTTTCTCCCGCGCTGCGGGGGAAAACAACGTCCTACCCAATGTAGCGGTTGCTATAAGTACTGATGATGCAGTTTTCTTAAATCAAACCTTGATTTTCCACGAAAATTGTTTAGATAAGACCAAAAGAAATCGCTGGGCTAAAATTTTAACCAAAAACTTTAAATACTGAGGAAATAGTTTCCTTAAATTAGTTTTTGATTTTCCATAAAATCGCTTAGAGAAGATAATAGGTATTTGAAAAACTTTCATTTTCTTAGATTTTGCTTGAATCAGCATCTCTAATAAAAATACATTAGAATTTTCTTGCAAGTCTAGTCTTTTCCAGGCTTCTTTAGTAAATGCTCTAAAGTTTAAGGTGACATCTTCAACGGGAAGTCGGAATAAAATAATAAAGAATTTGTTTCCCAAATAACTGAGCACTTTCTGATTTCTTGAAGCGAAGCCTTCTGCTCGACTGTTTTTACTATACTTCGAGCCTACGACTAGATCATGAGTTTTCAACTTGGCAAGTAATTGATAAATAGCCTTAACAGAGAGAGAACAGTCTGCATCCATGGAAACTATTACTTCATTAGAGGCATAATTATAACCATCCTTCAAAGCTGCCCCTAAGCCTTTTCTATCCTTTCTTAGAATTACTCTAGCTCCTAAATCCTTGGCTATTTCTGATGTTCCATCAGGAGAATTATCATCGACGACAATTATTTCAGCTCCTTGAAATTCTCTCTTAAGTTCCGGAATGAGTTTTCTAACATTTTCAGACTCATTATAGGTTGGTAAAATAATCGATAGGTTGGTTCCTGTCATGATGACCCTGTAAAGTAAATAGACATCTTATTGAGATTTACACGCTCAAAAATTAAAAACCACGCACCTGTTTCTGTGCTTAAAGCAGTTGTAAACCGCTATAAAATTGAGATATGTCGCATCGTCATAGGCGTGAACCGATATGTTTAGCTTGTGGTAATGAAGTTCGTGCTGGGTTGCTTAAAGTAATACTTAAAAGCTGGCCACATCTCTGACAAAGGCCGCTTGATATCTTTACAGAGGTAGAGTGTTAATTCGTCGGTAACTCCAACAATGTCTTCATAGGTCAAGGTCGTGACGAGTTCGACGCTATCAAACGTTTGCTGGAGAAATGTTGGATCGCCACCGATGCTCAGGACAACGCTGCCAGAATAGTCTTGTGGCCCCCAAAAATAGTAGCCTGTATGGCCACTGATGGCTTTGGGTAAGTTGTAGGCAGACCCCCAAAAGTCGATCGCTCCTGCATTGCCATACCCCCAAGCTAAGATGGCACATTCAGATTGCTCTTGTGGTGAAAGTTGCTGATAAATCTGGGCAATCCAGACAACCGTTTCTTCCCAACCCAGCATTAGTCGAAAATGCCAAGGAGCCTCAGACGCATCTTCCTGCTGAGAGCTAGAGAGAGTGGGAGGGCGATAGATAGCATTGGAATAGCGGATCAAGGATTCGATCGGTAAGATGGGCAATGAAACGGGGACTAATATCACTCCACTGGCGAGCAAGACAAACAGTGTGGTGTATTTCCAAACAAGGTAGCGCTGCAACGTTGGCTCTAAAAAGACAGCCCCAGCGGCAAGAAGCATGGGATAGATTGGCAGTAGATAGTAGAATCGACCTTCAAAGAAGAGGAACCAACCCAGAGTGATGATGTAAGCCCAGCCCAAGGGACGATAGGGTTTGCCATCACGGGTGAATAGGTAATAGTAGAGCCCACATCCCCAAACGGGAACTGCACCAGGGTTGGTTAATATGACTTGCTGAAGAATTAAGTCGATCGCTGACCAGAGCAGTCCTTTCTTTTCGTAGAGACTGGACTCGCGTTGGTGCTCTAGGAACGGCCATTGGTGGTTAATTTGCCACAGTATGGTCGGGGAAAAAATGCCAATGGCCAAGATGCCGCCGAGGAGGAACCAGCGACTGAACAAGAGTCTGCGGGCAGGTGTGATCAAGATCCCAAGTACAAGGCTAGCAGCAAAGAAAGCGATGGAGAATTTGTTCATCAACCCAATGCCCACCACCACTCCAGCGATCGCCCAGAGAGAGAGTTGTTCAGTTTTGAGGATGTAGATAGCGAAATAAGCACATAATGCCCAGAGCAATGGCTCAAAGGCATTCATCGTTAGGATAGTATGAAGAAATAAGTATCCGGGGACAAAGATAACGGCGATCGCGGCGATGACTTGGGCGAGACGTCCTCCCCCCAACTCACGGGCAATCAGTCCGGTGAGAATAACGGTAGCTGCACCAGAGAGCGCAGGAAAGAATCGAATAGCAAAGAGGGCGTCTCCCAACAGCCATCGACTGAGGTTGGCGATCGCGGGGGTGAGGGGAGAGCCTTCAGCAAAGCCCCAATCCAGGTGTTCTCCAGCCGCTATATAGTAAAGTTCGTCGGGATAGTAGCCATATTGATGATTGGTGCAGAAATGGAGCAAGAGTTTGAACAGACCTAAGTAGCAGAGAATAGCCAGATCGCTGCTAAACCATTGTTGCATTCCAGATTGGGGTGTTGAGGGAACTGAAACCATGTTCGGAAAAATTCTAGATGGATAAGGATAATAAAAACACTTTTGGCAGAACACTTCTCAACAGCCTGAAATCTCCTATCTTTTAGTGTATTTCGTTGCAGGAAATCACACATGAATAGCTAAAAAGAATTTTATTTCCGGTTAATAATATATTGGAGAATGCTAAACTTTTACTTGAAAAATTAGATATGACAATATTCTAATTATTGGAATATTTTATGATAATTAAATTCATTTAACCTGAATTTCAGGTATAAAAAACTCAAGATGAAAAATTTTACTGATGACGCAATTGATATTTTAGGGAAGATTTTTCTCCTTGTTTTCCTGGTTAAGGCTGTTATCAAACTATCTGGCTGTTACTCTCCAGCTTAACTTTAAGTTGATCCAGAAGTTCCAGAAAGTCACCGTAGCGATCGCAATCAGATTAGCAAGCAGGTAATATACGCCAAAGATATTGAAAAGCAAGTTTAGCAGTAATAAATTGATTACTAATCCCACCCCGCAAACACTATTAAACTTCGCGAATCGCTTAAGGCGCTTTGGCCATTCCTGCTGCTGCTGAGAGACATCAGCAAATGTCCAAGCATCATTCCAAATAAAATTATTGATAATGGCTATCTCTGAAGCTATTATTTTGCTAGTTGTTAGTCCCAAGCCCAATGTTGAAGGATCATGTAGCAGATACAAAATTCCCATATCAACAAAGACTCCACTGAAGCCTACCATCCCAAACTGGAAGAGACGGCGAATTTGACGTTGTTGCCAAAGTCCAAGTATCCAGCTTCTGATGCCTAAGGCCAAACGCAACCGCAGTAAATGACGAATATAGTCTATGTAGTGCGTTGATGTAACGCTCTCTCCTTCCACATGCTCCTGAACGACATAGCCCACCTCAGCGATCGCGCCAATCCGTCCCCGCCCAATAACTTCTAGCAAAATTTTGTATCCCACTGGATTCAAAGTTCGGCCAGAAATTGCTTGCCGTTGCAATACAAAATAGACACTCATGGGATCAGAAACCCGTCCCAAAACATCGGGGACAAGGAGGAGACCTAACATTTGGGCACCCCGCGATAGGAAACGGCGAATAAAGCTCCAGCTACTGACTCCCCCTCCCTCAATATGACGACTCCCAATAGCTAAGTCTGCACCGCTCTCAATTTGATCAAGTAGCTTTAAAAAGATGTCTGGAGGATGTTGCAAGTCTCCATCAATGACCCCCAGCACATCTCCTCGTGCAACCTGCCAACCCCGAATTACAGCCGTAGATAACCCCCTTTCCTTTGTCCGATGCATAACTCTTAAGGCTGGATATTGTTCAACAAGCCCAAGCGCAATTTCCCAGGTGCGATCAGGGCTATTATCGTCAACCACAATCAGTTCGTAAGCATCACCCAAAATATCCTCTAGTCGCTTACTGAGTCGGCCAATCAAACTTTTAATGTTATTTCCCTCGTTATACGTTGGCACAACGAGAGAAAAGCGAATGTCACCCTCTATCGTCCTTGGAGGCTGAGTGGAGATGATAAATGGATAATCAGGATCAAAGCTTGGAAGCAGTGCGGTTGGTGAATAGAGGACGTTGGCGCTGAGCCCATCAAAGTCGTAGCGTTGCATGGTCATATAAATATTACTCGGAGAAGGTCAAAATTTGGAAAAGTCTGAAACCTTGTACTGTGCGAATTTAGGAGGTTCCACAATTAGTCCGCTTGGGATTAAGGGAGAAGCTCAAAACGATAGAAGGCTCAAAACCACTACACCCTGCTGGCTACTCGGATTGGTGGTGTCAGAAATCCGCTGTGGACAAGATGGGTAAAGTAATTATCGAGTAGCGTTTTATCCAGTGCTGGACAGCTGACAGGACTCCTCGCTAGCCCCATCTGTGTATTGCGTGCATCAAACGGCTGAACCACAGGACACGATTTTGACGGTGGACTAGGTTCAGCTATCATGTTCATGCTGCCTGCTTCTGGGACAAGTTTTTCTTGGGCTGCAAAAGCCGGAATCAACGGATACAGAGCATTCTCTGCAGTGCCCTGCGTCAGCAGTTTGGCTCGCCATGATGCATAATCGGTGAACTCCAACGGATAACCCAAAGCTGAAATATATTGAAAGACTGTTGCCATTGAGATCGGCTGTGGATTGACCAAGTGAAATACTTGATTCAAAGAATCTTTCTGGCTGGAGAGGTGAACAATCGCCTGACTAACATAGTCACAGGGATTCAAATCCAAGGTGACTTCAAGATTGGGTAGGCTACCAATTTGAATGCAGCCTTTAATCATGCGATAAATGATGTCGTCCGTATTGCAAACGCCAGTTTTGCTGTGGCCTGTGATAAAGCCAGGGCGGTAAATACACACGGGTAGACCGCGATCGCGCGCCGCTACAACCAACTTTTCTGCCACCCACTTGCTGCGGGCATAGCCGCTACCGGGCAGGGCGGTCAGTTCAAGGGGGCTGTCTTCTTGAATTGCATTGGCCCCGGCTTGAGCGGAGGGTACGACTCCTGTGCTGGAGACAAAATGCATGGGCTTAATCTTCACCTGGTTGGCTAATCGCAACACTTCCTGGGTTCCCAGAACGTTGGCGGCTTTGAATGCTTCGTAGGGGGCGATCGCATTGACCTGGGCACCGCTATGATAAATCACATCTAGTCGGGCGGCGAGTTCTGCAAAAACTGCGTCACTCATGCCCAAATGTGGCTGGGAAAGATCGCCGATGACGGGGTTGATGCGCAGTTTGAAAGCATCATCCCAAAGCTGATAGGCGAGCAGGTTATCCTGAATTTTCTGCCCACCTGCTTCAGTGTTGGTGGCTCGCACCAGACAGTAAATGTCAGCCTGGGTCTGTTGTAGCACTTCATAGAGCAAAAAAGCGCCCAAAAAGCCCGTCGCCCCTGTCAGTAAGATAGCGGTGGGCAGACGATCGGACTCATAAGCTGAGCCCTCTGGCTGAATCGTTGGGTCGAGTTGGGCTTCAGTCGCAAAATCAATAACTGGCTCTGGCTCTGACTCGGCATTGGGGTCTTGCTGGAGTCTCTGCACTTCTTGAGCAATGCTAGCAATGGTTGGGGCATTGAACAGACGACGTAGGGACACCTTGACCTCAAAGGTATTGTTCAGTCGGGTAAAGAGCTGGGTGATGAGCAACGAGTGACCACCGAGATCGAAGAAGTTGTCGTGAATCCCTACCTGTTCGATACCCAGAATGTGTTGCCAAATTTCAGCGATCGCCCGTTCCACAGGTGTACGGGGAGCTACGTAGGACTGTTTGTCGGAGCGCATTGGGTTGGGGGCAGGCAGCGATCGCCGATCAATCTTGCCGTTGGGTGTGCGGGGCAGCCGTTCCAGCAACACGAAAGCAGACGGCACCATATGTTCAGGTAATTGCTCCTGCAAAAACTGACGCAGTTGTGCAGGAACATCATCGCCCATCTCTGAGCCGACCTCGAAGGCAGCCTCCAACTTGGTCATTTGGCCTGGGCCAGCAGATGCGACCCAATAGGCCACTAGCATCTGCCGCCCCGGATAGTCTTCCCTGACAAGAACGACGGTCTCATCGATTGCCGGATGCTGCATCAGCACCGCTTCGATTTCCCCTAGCTCAATACGAAACCCCCGAATCTGGACTTGATTGTCAATTCGACCCAGAAATTCTAAGCTGCCATCGGCTCGCCATCGTCCTAAATCGCCAGTTTTGTAAATTAGCCTGTGGTGAGAGGTCTCTATATCATCAGGACTGAGAAAGGGGTTGGGCACAAAGCTGGCACTAGTTTTCACCGGATTTTGCCAGTACCCATTGCCGACGCCAATTCCCGAAACGGCAATCTCGCCTGGGGCACCAATGGGCAGAAGCCGCGTCTGTGGATCGAGGACATAGAGGCTGAGGTTTGCCAGCGGGTGCCCAATGGGAACGGTTCGCTGATTCGCAGGCAAGGGCTGGGTCAGTACCGCTTGGGTGATGTCATCAGCGGCTTCTGTTGGCCCGTAAGCATTGACAATGGCAATGTTGGGATAAAGTTGCAGCCACTGGTTGACAATCTCTACGGCCACATATTCCCCTGTAACCATCATCCACTTTAACTGTGGCAGCGATCGCTGCTCTTGGGGGAGTTGGCTGGCATGGTCAATCAAGGCTTTGAGTACCCCTGGCACCAGCTCGGCCAAGGTGAGAGATTCCGATTGCAGAACCCTCAGGAGGACTTCTGGATTACACACCGCCTCCGTATCGAGAATGACCGTTTTGCCACCCGTCAGCAGTGGCCCTAAAAATTGCCAGACAGAGATATCCGATGACGCAGGCGCACTTTGCAAGAAGTTAAAGCTCGGACGTAGCTCCAGAGCCTCTCGCTGAGCATAGATGTGGTTCACTGCGCCATCATGCCGAATAATTGCTCCCTTGGGCCGTCCGGTAGAACCGGATGTATAGAGCATGTAGGCGGGATAAATGGCTGAATGCTGCTCTGGCAGATTGTCAGTCGAAAATTGGGTAAGGGTGGTGCGATCGCGAACTTTAACCGTCTCAGGACTGGTGAATTGCTCTGGCAGATCATCTAGACAGATAAGGTATTCTACCCCAAAATCAGCTTGCCCCCAATCGCTAAACAGATCGCTCAGAGCCTCAAGGGTAGTGGCATCGGTTAGCAAAAACCGGACTTTGCTATCGGTCAGCATGTAGCGAATGCGATCGCTGGGATAGGTGCTATCGATGGGGACGTAGGCACCACCTGCTTTGTGAATCGCCAAAATCGCTGTCAAAAAGTGGGGATCTCGCCCCTTCAAGATGCCAACAAATTCTCCTGGATTTAGCCCTGCTTGCCTCAACTGTCGTCCTAACTGATTAGCTTGCTCATTAAGGTCCCGGTAGGTAAGTCGAGTCTCGTGCCAAACAGCGGCAATCTGATCGGGTGTTTGAGCAACCTGCCTTTCAAATAGTTGGTTAATGGTTTGATGGAGTGGATAAGGAGCTGGCAGCGAGTTAAAGGCAAACTGTTGCTGCTGGTCAGATGGTTTAAGGAAAGCGATATCCTGGATAGCGGTTGTGGGCTGTCGGACCAGGCTTTCGATGCCGTTGACACAAGCGCGACCAAACTGCTGGATGGTTTCGGCGGCAAACAATAAATCGCTATAGTCAATTCTGCCAGTGATGCGATCGCCATCGATGGCAAAGGCAATGGTTAAATCGGTCTTGAGTTGAGCGATACTCCTGCCGGAATGGTGTTGCGCCATCGCAGCAGGATCATGGATATTTTCCAGCAAAACTACAATATCAAACAGCGGCTGACGATTAGGATCGTGAGGTTTGTCCAGTAGGGGATGCAAATACTCGAGCGGATAATTTTGATGAAGATAGGTATGAATTAAATCCGCCTTGGTTTGCAGCAGAAAGTCCTTAAAGCTCACATCGGGGTTAATCTGACCACGCAAAGGCAACGCTACATTGCCACCTTGATTTGCTCCCTCCACGGAATAGGCTGGAACGCCCACAATAAAGTCGTAGCAGCGTGTGTACTGGGTCAGCAAACTGTTAACTACCGATAGCAAAAACACATACACTGAGACCTCCGAACCCTGGCCTAAATCGATCACGACGCGTGAAATCGCCTCCTCCAACTCGAACACAACGACCTGGTTTTTAACTCCTCCATGCCGGGGTCTAACAAAGTCAGGAATCAGCGTTGTTTCTGGCAGTTCTCCTTTGAGTTGATTCAGCCAGTAAATCTTTTCTAGAAATAAGCGGTTAGCACTTGGAGCACCCATGTTTGCCTCTAGCATTACTAATATCCTTACTCGCAGTCTTAATTCATTAGTCTTAAGGGAGTGGACAGAATAAACCTTAAAATACGGCTGTTCCGTGAGAGTAAAGCTCTGGGTCACTTCCCAGAACAGCTTTTAAGTTTATTTGTGCTTATCTACTTATGCGACGCACTCACTCAGCGCCTGTTTAATCACATTGCAGCCCCTCTGTAAAATTGGCAGTTCAATGGAGAGCGGCGGCAAAATTTTCACAACGGTATCGTTGCGACCCACCCGCTCGACAATAACGCCTAGCTCAAAACAGCGTGAGGCAACCTTTTTCGCCAAAGCTCCATCACCCAAAGATGCAAGATCAATACCCCAAATCATGCCTACACCCCGCGTCTTAATTTCTGAATTAAGAGGAGCGATTTCTGTCTCTAAAAAGGTTTGGATAAACGCCGCTTTTACCTCAACTTCTTTTTCGAGATTAGTATTTTCTCGGTATTCTAAAGCTGCCGTGCCGCCGACAAACGCCAATTGATTACCCCGAAACGTACCTGTATGCTCCGCAGGTTGCCAAACATCCAGATCGGGCTTGATTAGGAGCAGGGACATGGGCAAGCCATAACCACTAATGGACTTTGACAGGATGACCATGTCGGGGACAATAGTTGCCCGCTCAAACGAGAAGAACGGGCCAGTTCGGCCACAACCCACCTGAATATCATCACAGATCAGCAAAATATCATGCTCATCACACAGCGCCCTGAGTCGCTGCATCCACGCGATTGGCGCTACCACTACCCCTCCTTCTGCCTGTACCGTCTCAAAAATAATGGCGGCAGGCTTCTCAATGCCGGAGCTGGGGTCATTGAGAATCGATTCCATGTAAGCGATCGTATCGATCGTTTCCATAAAGCCATAGGGATAGGGCATAAAGACCACCTGGCTGACCGCACCCAACGTACCAGCGCGGAGTGAGGTATTCCCTGTGATTGATAAGCTACCCAGGGTCATGCCGTGGTAAGCTCCCATAAAAGAGAAAATACCCGCTCTTTTCTTAATCTTTCGAGCCAGCTTCAGAGCGGCTTCAACAGCGTTTGTCCCCGTTGGGCCACAAAACTGAATGCGATAGTCTAACTTTTTGGGTGCTAGGACACTTTCGAAGAATTGCTTCAAAAACTTTTCCTTAGCCGAGGTTTGCAAGTCAAGACCGTGGATAATTGCGTCAGAATCGAGATAAAGCATCATCTGCTGCTTGATATAGTCATTGTTATGACCGTAGTTGAGCGCACCTGCACCAGCTAAGAAATCAATATATTCTTCACCTAATTCCGAATAAACAATCGCGTCTTTGGCACGGTGGAAAACAGCCGGAAAGCTGCGGCAGTAGCTTCTTACATTGGATTCAAGGTCTTCAAAAATACTCATAGTATTTTGTTAGGATTCAATAATAGTTTTCAGTTCACTTAGTGGGCTTACAGCCAAGGCTAGGTGGGAAATCTAGAGCACTGTTCATTCACACAGCGCCAGGTCAAAGTTAAAGGGCATCGCTATCGATAGAGTTTGGGCAAGCTGCCTTTGGGTAGCGGTAAGCAGTTGTAACTCTTGCAGTTGGATATTGGGTTGGGCAACCATCGCTTGCAGCACCAGTTCGAGATGCTGCAGGATGCCAGTGATGGTAGTGGCCTTGAATCGGCAGCAGTCGTAGTTGATGCCGAGAGAAAGTCTGGGCCCAGGATGGCCAATTATGTTGAGGGGATAGTTGGTCTTGTAAAACGCATTAAAGTCATCGGAAGTCAAATCAGCGTCCTCAGCGTCGCTGACTTCAGGCGACGGATAGTTTTCAAACACCACAATGCTTTCGAATAGATTAGTCCCACGGGGAATTTGGCTCCAGCCTTGTACCTCGGTCAAGGGGGTGTATTCGTATTGGCGCATTTCCACTAGCTGCGTTTGCAACTGACTCAGCCAGGGCAGCAAAGCTTGAGACGGCTCTAAATCAACGCAAATGGGCAACGTATTTATAAACACACCAACCATCGACTCAGTTCCTGGTAAATCCACCGGGCGACCAGAAACACCACAGCCATACACCACTTTGTCTTGACCACTGTAGCGACTGAGCAGCAAAGCCCAAGCCCCCTGAAATAGAGTGTTTAGGGTCAGCCGATGGTGCTGGGCTAATGCTTGGAGTTGCTGAGTTGTATCGGCAGATAGGCTCAACAGCACTTCATCGTATCGTTCCTCCTGGTGGGTTAAATTGCGGCTTTCTAGGTAGGTTAAGGGCGTTGGTTCGTAGATATCGCCAAGCCTCTGCCGCCAGTAGCGTTCGGCTTTCGCAAGATCTTGCTGGCGCAGCCAAGCAATGTAATTTTTGAACGGAATGCCAGGAGGTAGCCGTATCTCTTCGCCGCGACAGAACATTTGATAGAGTTTGAAAAATTCCCCGATTACCAGTGCTCCAGACCAGCCATCTAGAATCAGGTGGTGCTTACTCCAGACAATCTGATAAGAATCATCTCCCAGACGAATGACGGTCATCCGTGTCAGCGGCGCTTGAGAAAAGTCAAATCCCTGTTGGCGATCGCGCTTCAAAAATTCCTTTAACTGCTCTGCTTGCTCCGTTGCCTCCATATTGTGCCAATCGTGCTGCTCTAGGGGAACTTGCACCTGACGGTGAACCACCTGGAGTGGCTTGTCAATTTCTTCCCAGTAGAAGCTGGTACGCAAAATAGTGTGACGGGCAACCAACTGTTGCCATGCCTGCTCTAATGCCTCTGCATTGAGATGCCCCCGCACAGCATAGCTGAATTGAATAAAATATAGACCTTCTTCTGGAGCATACAGACCATGGAAAAGGATACCTTTTTGCAACGGTGACAGTTCGTAGATGTCCTGAATATCGGCTGACATAATTATTTGAGAAGTAAATGATTGGGAATTGACTGTTTAAGAATTGACTGTTTGAGGATTGTTTGAGAACTAAACGATTTGGAACTGATTGTTTGGAACTGATTGTTTGGAACTGATGATTGGAAAGCTAACGACCGGAGAACTTAATTACGAAGACTTACCAGTGATTTTGGCTAAGAACTGATCGAGTTCTTGCTGATTCAAATTGGCTTCGGAAAAGTCAGACGGCGTGTATCCCCCTGCATCGGGAGATTGACAGTGGGTGATGAGCGATCGCAATGCTGCAATATACCCCTCGGCCAAAGCCTCGACTGTCTCCCTCCGATACATCTCCTGGCTGTAGCTCCAGTCGGCTCGCAATTCGCCACCAGCTACCACCGCAAGGATATCGAGAGAATAGGTGCGAGTTCCCTTGGAGCTGCGTCCCAGTCCTTTTGATTCAGCAGCCGGGGCAAACAAGATGGATGATTGCAGCGTCTGATCGGTCTGCCCCAGATAGTTAAACCGAACCTGGGGCGGAGGCATAGACTTAAATGTGGTCTGCTCCGAACTGAGATAACGCAGCAGACCATAGCCAATGCCACGATTAGGAGTGCTGCGCAACTGTTCCTTAATCCGTTTGAGTGCCGTTCCCGGATCGGTGACATCACCCATGTCCAGCCGGATCGGAAAAATCGTTGTAAACCAGCCGACTGTGCGCGACAAGTCCACATCTTCAAACAGGTTCTCGCGGCCATGGCCCTCCAAATCGACCAGTAGCGTACCTCCACCAGTCCAGTTGGCAAATGTCTGCACCAGTGCCGTGAGCAATGCATCGTTAATTTGCGTGTGGTAGGCTGCTGGCACAGCTTGAAGCAATGCCTGAGTCTCTGGAGCACTGAGTGCAACTGAAACCGTGCTAGTCGTAGCGACCGTGTTATCTCCCTCTGGAAAATCAACTGGAACCTGGGCGACAGGCTGATTCAACTGCTGCTGCCAATAAGCCACTTCGCCCTGCAATGAAGCCGACTGGGCATAGGCTGTAAGTTGCTTGGCCCAGTCTTGCAATGAGGTCGTTTTCGGCGGGAGTTGCAGCGGTTGGCCTTGGCTCACCTGTTGGTGAAGGATCTGCAAATCTTCCAGCAGGATGCGCCAGGAAACCCCGTCAACAACTAAGTGATGGATGATGAGCAACAGACGATCGGGACTATCATTGCCAAGATTGAAGTAAGCAACTCGGATGAGTGGCCCTTCAGCAAGATTGAGACGTGTTTGAAGTTCGGTCGCGGCATTAGTAAGCGCCTCTGCTTGTTTTGCGTCTGCTACGTTTGATAAATCGATTTGGGTTACAGGAACTGTGTTCTCTGGCTCAGCTTCAAATGCCTGCCAACCCGTTTCAGCCTGGACGAACCGTAATCGGAGAGCATCGTGATGCTCTAGGAGTTTTTGCAATACTCGCTCAAGCTGGGCTAATTCTAGAGGTTGCCGTACTTCCAGTAGGATGGATTGATTCCAGTGATGAGCCTCAGGCAGAGCTTGTTGAAAAAACCAGCACTGAATCGGTGTCAGGAGAACGTTGCCTCGCACTAGATCCTGCTGTGCTTGTATGACCTGCCGTGATGTTGCAATTGCCGCAAGTTCAGCCACCGTCTGATTTTCAAACACTTGCTTAGGGGTGAGATGCAGTCCAGCCTGATTGGCTCTGGCGACAATCTGAATACTGAGGATAGAATCTCCACCTAACTCAAAGAAATTGTCATGAATCCCGATTTTTTCAAGTTTGAGGGTCTGTGACCAAATCTGAGCTAGCGTCTTTTCCGTCTCTGTTTCAGGCGGAACGAAGATTGCTGAGCGATCGCGTTGAGCCGTAGTTGGATCAGGCAGTGCCCGCCGATCGAGCTTGCCATTGGGAGTAAGAGGCAGAGTTTTAAGCGGGACAACGGTAGCGGGTACCATGTAGTCCGGTAGTTTTTGCAGTAACCATTGGCGGAGTTCGCTGGTTTGCCAATTTACCTGGGTCTTGGGAACGACATAGGCGACCAACTGCTGATTCCCTGACTGAGCTTCGTAGACCAATACGGCAGCAGCTTTCACATCAGGATGTTGCTGTAGCGCCACTTCAATTTCCCCTAACTCAATCCGATAGCCGCGAATTTTGACCTGCTGATCCATGCGCCCCAGGAATTCAAGGGTGCCATCAGGCTGGTAGCGTCCCAGATCT
>JAYKJC010000176.1:0-9964 GCA_035285885.1 Leptolyngbyaceae cyanobacterium
CCGTTGCCTTCCACAAATGTCAGTTGATTCTCAATCCCGTAATCCGCATTAAGTTGCTCAATAGTCATGGAGATATCTGCTGAACTGCTCCATCATTATCTACCGGACTGAGAGGATCGACTGGCTAGTGATTGAAAACTGACGATTTGTAAACTCCTCTTCACCGAGGGCGCTTTGCAGCGCTACCCCCACACAACAATCGCATAGATGAAGTACACCAGATAGGCTCCCCCGATTACCCCAACGATGGAGCGGGCCGCAAGCGAGTCAACGGTGATGAACAACACTACGCAGCTGACGATCACCGCCGCCATCTCAATGCGTCCGACAAGGGTGCCGTGAAACCGGGGATCCCAATAGGACACTGGGCTGATAAACCGCCAGTTGGAGAAAGGCAGAAAATGTCGGTGAGCATCGTCATGATGCAACGGCAAATCGCCAGCAACGTGGAGCATCATGCTGATGAAGAGGGCGATCGCCACATTCGACTTGCCCCAAATCGAAATCCCTAAACCTAGCACCATCAGCGGCAGCGAGTTGAACACATCAATCGCATTCTGCCAGTGCTCCTGAAAATACGCCTGTGTCCAAATCATGCGTTCGGGAGTGTTGCGGAGCACCTTCTCAACAAAATAAAACACAAAAATGGGGAGGTCTGGCAGAACGGCTCCTGTCACAATTGCAAGCTGGAGGGCTAGCCCTTGCTGACGTCCCATAAGCAACAAATTGACGATTGCGTGAGCAGGGGTATTCATTCGTTAATCCGAGTAATAGTGTTGTCTCATTCAACAGCAATTCTCATTTTGAAGACTTCGCGCCCTATCGGCGCTCACTTGTATCGTTTCAGGGGACAAAACGGTCGCCGCAAGCGACCGTTTTGTCCCCTGAACTTCCATAATGAGAATTGCTGCTCATTCAACCGTAATCAAGGCCGTAAGTGGATTTTTGTGAAACTGTTGGTATTCTCTACGATTCAATCCTGCCAATGACAGCTCGTGTTACAGTAACGTCAACAAGACTTACTCAAGTCCCCCAGATCTAGCAAATTTTTGTGAATTTTTTGGGTGTCGGCGGGCTGTAACCACCACTAACCAAAGAAATGCGTAAGTCCTAATCAATTTAACGTCAATTATTGTGAATGTTATTTTCTAATTTTTGAGGCTACTGTGCTAATGTCTTAACAGGCTTATTTTCGGTTGTGTAATTCGTCTCGCAAGCGTCTCTCCGAATCTAATTCTCTACATTTTCCGATCCGGAGGTTTTTCGATGTCAATCTATGTTGGCAACCTGTCATACGACGCCACAGACGAAGATTTGACTCAGGTATTTGCTGAGTATGGAACCGTAAAACGTGTTCAAATCCCCACTGACAGGGAAACAGGGCGTATGCGCGGGTTTGCATTCGTTGAAATGGAAACAGACGAAGAAGAAGCGGCTGCAATCGAGGCCCTTGATGGTGCTGAGTGGATGGGGCGCGATATCAAAGTCAACAAGGCCAAGCCTCGCACATCCAGAGACTCGTCGTCACGAGGTGGGTACGGAAATCGGGGCGGTTCCTCTCGTCGATATTAGCCGACACACCCTAGCCAATACATCACTGACGGGTAATTTCCCTGTAGCAATGAGACTCTTACCCGTCCAGTCTTTCATTGAGTCTTGGCTCTGTAGTCGAGCTTTTCGTGGGCGCGGGAATATTCTGACGCCAGAACAATTCATACGAGGAAAACGAGATGGCCCAAGTTGTCAGCGGAGAAAACGAGGGAATTGAGTCATTATTGCGTCGCTTCAAACGGCAAGTGTCTAGCGCAGGCATCTTCCCAGACATTAAGAAAAATCGCTATTTCGAGACTCCAATTGAAAAACGGAAGCGGAAGGCGATCGCTAAACGAAAGCAACGCCGTAGTAGACAGTCCAGACATTGAACTTCAGCTATTTGCGTTTGGAGATGAATTCTAATGAATATTAATGAATTGCAAAGTCGGTATTCAGCGGGTCAGCGAGATTTCAGAAATTTAAATCTAATGGCCGTCAATCTTAAAAACATGAACTTGAGTGGAGCCAATTTTAGTGGCAGCAACTTAGCCGGAGCAAATCTTCTGGGGACAAACTTAAGTCATGCCAATTTATCGAATGCGGTTCTGACTGGGGCTAACTTTAAGGGAGCCAATCTGTATCACTCAGATTTGACCAATGCTCATTTGTTGAGCACGAATTTGGAAGATGCAAATCTTACTCAAGCGTGTTTATCGGGGGCGACCCTACCAGAGCGCATGAAGATGGCGACCTAGAGCATTATCTAGCTGCATCTATGGGCTACACTTCATATTCGAAAGAGCATTATTAAAAAGAGAACCCAGCGCGTTGACGCACCGGGTTCTCTTTTTAATAGTTTTTTATCTGGTGCGTTACGCCGCGCTTTTCTGGTTGCCCTTTGGGCTACACGGCATCCTACGAAATTCCACACCAGGAGATTAGCGATCGCCCACCAGACAATTCTTCAACGCGTCTAACACGCGGTCTACGTTTTGAGGTTGGCTGTTGTACCCCATCAAGCCAATGCGCCACACTTTTCCAGCCAGTTCCCCTAAGCCATTGCCGATTTCGAGGTTGTATTCATCCAGCAATTGCTTCGTTACCGCTTTCGCGTTTACCCCTTCAGGAACGCGAACCGTTGTCAGCGTACAAAGCCGATGCTCTTCAGGAACGTGACACTCCAGCCCCAGATCACGGAGTCCGTCCCACAGTCGCTCAGCATTCTCGCGGTGACGCGCCCATGAATGTTCAATGCCTTCTTCTGCGAGTAGCAACAACGCTTCATGAATAGCATAAGTCATGTTTACAGGAGCCGTATGGTGATATTTGCGGCCATTGCCCCAGTAGTTGCGCAACATGGACATGTCTAAATACCAGTTCGCCACTTTGGTCTGACGACGATCCATTTTTTCTAAGGCGCGATCGCCCATCGTAAACGGTGAACTTCCTGGAGGACAGCTCAACCCTTTCTGACTACAGCTATACGCCAGATCAATCTTCCACTCATCGATAAACAACGGCATTCCGCCGAGGCTCGTCACAGTGTCCACGAGCAGCAAACAGTCGAACTCGCGACACAAATCGCCAATGCCCTCCATTGGCTGACACGCTCCGGTCGAGGTCTCCGCATGAACAAGTGCCAAGACTTGGGGGCGATGCTGCTCAAGCGCTGCTCGCAGTTCATCGAGGCTAAACACCTGTCCCCAGGGCTTTTGAATTGTGCGCACGTCTGCACGGTAACGTTCGGCCATATCAACGAGACGATGCCCAAAATACCCTTTCACGCCCACCAACACGACATCCCCAGGCTCAACAACGTTGGCCAGTGTCGCCTCCATCGCGGCTGACCCGGTTCCACTCACAGGCAACGTCATCGAGTTCTTGGTTTGCCAGGCATAGCGAAGCAAGTTTTGCACTTCGTCCATCAGGGCAATGTAGGCCGGATCGAGGTGCCCAATCGGCTGATGGTTCATTGCCGCTGTGACGGCTGGATGAGCGTTCGATGGGCCAGGTCCCAGTAACAACCGTTCCGGAACATCCACCGGATTTTCAATCGTACGAAAGGTTTCGTCTATCGTATGAGACCCCGTTTGAGAAGAAAGAAGCGTTGACGTCATTTTTTGTAGCTTACGTTACAGCACTTCAATCATTTTCTAACGAGATGACCTCTTTCTCACCTTAAACCTTGCTAAATTTTTAGCAAACTCTGACATCAGACTCTGGCACAACTTGACAGACTTCTCCAATTGCGACGAAGAAAAGCAGATTTTGGTGCAGCGCACGCCCACCGATCCTTACTATTGAGAATCACAATATTGAGAACAAATCTTAAGAACGCCCCATCATCACCGCTCTGCGTCGGCTGTCTCTTGATGAAGAACCAGCCCAGACTCAGCGACCATTCTAGTCTCGCTAGAATGGATGTTTTGGTACGGCATCTATGAATATTCCTAATTGGGTCACCGTTTCTCGGCTACTCGCCATCCCCATTCTCTTTTTCACATTGCATACCCCGACCCCGACCCTCCGTTGGGTCAGCGTGGGGCTTTTCCTGGTCTTAGCGGGGACAGATTGGCTGGATGGGTACCTTGCCCGACGCCTCGATCAGGTCACTGACCTGGGCAAGTTTCTCGATCCTCTGGTTGATAAATTGCTCGTCCTCGCTCCATTGCTAATTTTGATTGAATGGAATCAGTTGCCTGCGTGGGGGGTGTTTCTCATTCTGGCGAGAGAACTCACCATCGCCGGATGGCGCGTCAATCAGCCTAAAGTCTCTGGTGCCAATATCTGGGGCAAGTTAAAGACGGTCACGCAAATTGGGGCGATCGCCCTACTCATTGCTCCCCTGTCAGAAACCTGGCACCCGCTGACCATGCTTGTCTTTTGGCTCTCGGTTGCCCTTACGCTCATCTCAGGCTTGATTTATCTCTTGCCCCAAAAGACACCGTCCAGCATCGCAGAGTCAGCTTAGTGGTCTGTCGAACCAGAGGACGCAGGGGTAAATCGCTTATCGACCGTCATTCTTCGCTCTGACATCCTTCGCTACGCCGCAACCCAGTGACGTTGCGCCCGTGAACATCAGGCTATTCAGTTCTACGCTAACGTGTAGAACGATCGTCCCTATTAGCAAAACGTTTCATGCTCACGATTTATAGCGACACCCATCAACGCCACCATGCGGCGGCGGAGCTCATCGACGGCAAAATGCTGCCGCCATTTGAGATGCCCAAGCGCGCATTTCTGGTCCATGACGCGATTAAAAACGCCCAGATGGGTTCAGTTTTGGAGCCAGACGACTTTGGATTAGCCCCCATTTTGCGAGTCCACGACGCGGGATATGTTCATTTTCTTCAAACCGCCTGGCAGCATTGGGTTACCGAACATGGTGAGTACGATGCACTCCCCCTGTGCTGGCCTGTGCGATCAATGCGGGGCGATCGCATCCCCGACGCCATTGATGGCAAGCTGGGCTACTACTCCTTTGATGCTGGCACTCCCATCACCGCTGGCACCTGGGACGCCATCACCACCGCTGTCAACATCGCTTTAACCGGACAACGCCTGATTGCCAAAGGCGAGAAAACCGCCTTTGCCCTGTGTCGGCCTCCAGGCCATCACGCCGCCCAAGCGATGTTTGGCGGATACTGTTTCCTCAACAATGCGGCGATCGCCGCCCAAGCCTTTCGAGATAGCGGTGCCGAGCGAGTCGCCATTCTCGATGTGGACTATCACCACGGCAACGGCACACAAGCCATCTTCTACGACCGGGCGGATGTCCTGTTTATCTCGATTCACGGCCACCCAGCGCAAGAATATCCCTACTATCTTGGTTATGAAGATGAACCGGGTGAAGGCGAAGGGCTGGGATTTAACCACAACTATCCGCTGAGGTGGGGGAGCGATTGGGATGTCTATGGAGCGGCACTGGACAGCGCACTTCAGCAGATTGAAGCATTTCAGCCCGACGCGCTCGTTATTTCTCTTGGGGTGGATACCTACGAGCAAGACCCCATTTCTCGATTTCGCTTAACCCGAAGTGATTTTCTCAGCCTGGGAGGGGCGATCGCCCGGCTCAAGCAGCCGACTCTGTTTGTTCTAGAAGGCGGCTACGCTGTCGAGGATATCGGACTCAATGTGGTGAATGTACTCCAAGGATTTGAAGACGCTTCTTGAGACTCATTTGGAGAGAGCACCCTATGTAGCCCTATGTAGCCCTATGTAGTCAGACAAGGTAATGCCTTAACTTGAAGAATGAATCGCTGGTTTCGCTCAATGGTATTATTACGCCAGTTTGTATCCTTTGCTGGGGGTTGAGAAAAGAGTCATGAACAATGGAAAACCGAATCTCGCTATCACGATCAGCCTCTATACCGGAGGCATTCTTTTTGTTATTTTTGCAATTCTGCTGCTGTTGCAAGCGACAGGCATCGTTTCGACAGTTCCGACAACGGTCTATGTTGCACTGGTCTTTCTCGCAATTGGCTGTGGCCTGCTCTACGGTGTGGCGAGCCGCAACTAAGGCGATCTTCATCATTGGGCGCACGCCTCAGTGTGGTAGTGAGCAGACGCATTCAGTAACCGTCACAGGATGATTTGACAATTCAATGACAGTTTAATTTTGATTTGAAACTTTCCAGAAAGTAGGGCGATCGCCCTGAAAGATGAGGGGACATTACCCAACCTCGTTGAGTCCCGTCATGAAGAAGTTTTTCTGCACGATCTTTCTCAGCCCCTTAGCCTTTTCAGTTCTCACCCTTCAACCGGCGCAGGCCCAAACGGGCGATCGCAGCATCAGTACTCTGTATAACGAGCTGCAAACAGCAGTTTGCTTCAATGATTGGGACGAAGCATTATCTCTCCTCACCCCCATGATTAGCTCGTCTGAGATTACGGCCAATTACCGGACAGAACTGATTCGATTCCGTCAGCAAGTCCAGGACTGGCGAGCAAGCAACACTGAATTTTCTGATCACCCTAATTGTGGCTCCACACCTGCAACAGGAACTGAAGCAGAAATCTCACAACATCCAGCCCCCGATCAAACTCCGACCCACATCGAGGTTATTCAACCCACAGACTCGTCTCCTCGGACATCGTTTACCACTCGCCCCACAGCGCCATCCAACAGTCAGGCAGATACGGAACAATGCCAAGAACTCGCCAATGTGATGAATTGGGCAGGCTCCCAGGCCGAATCAATGCTGAGTCAGGCGAACTTTAGCGATATCAATTCGCTCGTGGGGATGCTCACGAACCTGGCACGGGTGTCTGAGCAAGCCGCTAATCACTTGCAGACGGTGCAACTGACCGATCGACAGTTGCAAACCTTCCAGCGCAGCTTCATCTCGGTCTATCAGCGCTTTGACCAGGTCACAGGTGCATTCGTGAGTTCTGCGAATGCTGAAGCCTTTGACACGATGGAACAGCAAAACGCTCAGCTCCAGAATTTAGCCGAACAGGAGTTCTCTCTGATTAATCAGGTGAATTCCTATTGTGGCAGTGAGGTCATTACTATTCAGGGAAATTCCTGAGACGAAAGGGGGGAGGGCGATCGCCCTTGACCCACCTCTCTTGCTGGGTTCGGTTCAGTCATCAGAATTTAACATCTCTGACAAATTAATGGGAACACTGAACAGTAGTCATACTCAACGATGCTATGCATAAGCTTCTCTCCACTGCACTGTTTGTCCCCGTGGTCTGGTTCGCCTGCCTGCCTGTCGGGTCTGCTCACGCCCAGATGAATCGACCCAGCCTCGACACCAGCAGAAATGAATTGCAAACGGCTGTTTGCCTCAACGATTGGGCTGATGCACTCGCCATCATCAATCCCATGATTGGCTCATCAGAGATTACGGCTGGCTATCGCGAGGAACTGATACGGTTTCGACGACAGATTCAAACCTGGCGAGATGCCCAAGCCGATCTGTCGAATCGGGCACCCTGTGCATCCATCGTTGCCGAGGCAGAAGCAGATGCCGCCGCCGAAGCAGCCGCCCGTGAAGAAACCTTCCAAGCCGCAGAAACTGCACGTCAGCGGGCGATCGCCTCTCAAGCAGAGCGTCAAGCCGCAACCGTCTCAGTCGCCGCTCAATGTTCTGAATTGGCGGGGGTGATAGAGTGGGGCACAGCCGAATTCGAAACCATTGATGCCCAGGCCAATTATTCTGAGCTGAGTTCAATCATGAATACATTAAGCCGATTTGATGGTGCTTTAGGGGCAGTGGTTACCCGCTTACAGACGTTATCGATTACCGATGCCCAGTTGCTTTCCTACCAGCAAAGCTTTGTCTCAACTTATCAATCCATGCGATCCGCCGTCCGCTGGGCATCAGACTCGATGCGGTCTGCCCTTCAGAGTGGCTCGATTGAAGCTCTCGAACGAACGGCAGATGCGTTAGACCGTCAAGCCGATCAGTTTGATCAACTCACCCTTCGAGAAGAGACATTGATCAATCAAATGTCCGCTTATTGCGGGTCTAATCCGTTTTAAGAATAAACCCGTTTATTCCTACGAAGAAAAGCGGATTGTGGGAGTGCAGCACGAGCCCAAAGTCCGCTTTTCTGTGTGGCAATTGGAGAAGTTTGCCAACTCATGTGAATTCCCTATAAAAATCATCAGCATGAAGCGAAGGCTAAGGCACAATGAAAGGGCCGATATCAAAACAGTATGATGAATAAGGTTTTTTCCACGCTGCTGTTTGTGCCTGTTCTATGTGTAGGCATTCTGCCGATAGAACCGATGCAGGCCCAAACCAGCCGCCCCAGCATTGAGACGCTTCGTGACGAGTTGCAAACGGCTATTTGCTTGAACAACTGGGATGAAGCCTTATCCATTATCGGCCCGATGATTGGCTCCTCAGAGATTACCCAGAGCTATCGAGAAGAACTGATTCGCTTCCGTCAACGCATTCAAAATTGGCGCACGGCCCAGGCCGATTTATCGGGTCAGCCCTCCTGTGCCTCCATCATCTCAGCCGAGCAAGCTGAAGCCGCTGCCGAAGCCGCTGTCCGGGCAGAACAACTCCAAGCTGCCGAAGCCGCCCGACAGGAGGCGATCGCCTCTCAGCCTCAAGTTCAACAGAATACCCGTTCGACCGACGCTCAATGTGTGGAGTTAGCGACGACGGTCAACTGGGTGGTGGAGCAGTCGAGTTCCCTGTTATCCCAAACCAACTTTACGGATGCCAGCTCAATCTTTGGCATGTTGAACCAACTCTCAGAAGTATCTCGACAGGCCAGCATCAGTTTGCAGGGTCTTCAGTTGAGCGATCGCCAGTTGCAAACCTATCAACAACAGCTGATCGCATCCTATCAAGCCTACATTCCAGCGATTCGTAACTTGCTGAATTCGGCCAACACTGGGGATATGTCAGGGCTTCAACAGCAAAACGCTGATATTCAACAAGCCGCCGCCCGAGAACTGGAGGTGATGAATCAGGTGAACGCCTACTGTGGCAGAAACGTGATTAACCTTGAGGGTCCAGCCTTTGGTGGGGTCTAACGCTATGTCATCTCCAGCCATTCAGTGGTATCCCGGCCATATTGCCAAAGCCGAACGACAGCTCCAAGAACAGCTCAAACGTGTGGATGTTGTGCTGGAAGTGCGGGATGCCCGCATTCCCCTGGCAACCCACCACCCGTCAGTCAAAGGATGGATCGGAGACAAGGATCGGGTCCTTGTGCTCAACCGCATGGATATGATTTCGTCTGAGGTGCGGCACGAATGGGATGAATGGTTTCGCGCGCAGGGCGAGGTTCCCTTCTTCACGGATGCGAAACAAGGCAAGGGCGTCGGAGGCGTTGTGCAACGGGCCAAAGCAGCGGGCAACTCCGTCAATCAACGGCGGCGCGATCGCGGCATGTTGCCTCGTCCCGTTCGGGCGGTGGTGATGGGATTCCCAAATGTCGGCAAATCAGCCCTGATCAATCGCCTACTGAAGAAAAAAGTCGTGGAAAGTGCCCGACGACCAGGGGTCACGCGACAGCTCCGGTGGATTCGCATCTCAAAAGAATTGGAACTGCTCGATGCACCCGGTGTTCTCCCTTCTCAACTCGAAGACCAGGACGCAGCGCTGAAACTCGCCATTTGTGACGACATTGGTGAAGCCGCCTACGATAATCAGCGGGTGGCCGCATCGTTCATTGATGAGTTAAAACAGCTCTATGAGAACAGTCCCGATCTGTGTCCAGTCAGTAGTGTGGGCGATCGCTACGGCATTGACATCACAACCATGACGGGAGAAAGCTATCTCACTGTTTTGGCCCGTGACCAGTATCAAAATGACGTGGAGAGAACCGCTCGACAGATTCTCAACGACTACCGCAAAGGAATTTTAGGCCCCCTGCCCCTGGAGCTTCCCCCGGATGAATCATGACCTGCCCTGATGATGAACAGTGGGTTGAAGTGGATGATTATCGTTTTTTTGTGCGT
>JAYKJC010000177.1:0-3798 GCA_035285885.1 Leptolyngbyaceae cyanobacterium
CTCAATTATTTTGGGACGCGTTCTGAATTTCAGGTCTACGCTCGCCGCATGGGTAAAAGTCAAGAACACATTGACCAGGACTTGCGATCGCTCTCCTGGTTCGTCAGCGTCACGCGGCCACAGCTCAACCACCACGATCCGAAGTCTCGGCAGCGACAGCTAGAAATCGCCCAAGATTTACGGCGATCGCGCGACTTTAGACGACAGCGCCACTGGGATCTCCCGGATGGTAGCCGCCTCGACCTCTTCCAACGAAAACAGTTACCGATTCAGGTCATTCCTCTTGACGAGACTCCATCTCCGACAGGTGATGATCCCAGCCCCATTCACCTCACACACATCAACGTTCCGAGTCGAAGCGGGGTTGGAGAGTCCATTCCCGTCACCTACTCCTGGCAAGGCTCCTGGGATGCTCTGACTCACGGAGCGGTGATTCTTACCTGGCAACGGGACACGGAAGGGGCGATCGCCCAACCCAATCGGCCTCAACGGTCAACTCAGTGGCTACACGATCACTTCATTGGTTTTGGCACGCTGCGACCCCATCCTATTCAAGCGAACCAGTCCATGCAGTCCCCCGCACCTGAGACCATCGCCTCTTCCTTCAATGTGGTCGAGCGGACGGCCATGCAAACCCCCGCCGACGTGCAACCTGGTCTCTATCAACTGAAGGCGTCTTATCTCGACACCCGCAGTGGAACCACAACTCCACTCACCGTTCCTGGAGTGACCCTCCGGATTGCCGCATCGAAACCCGATGAGCCGAAGCTCAATGAGCCGAAGAACAGCAGAACCATTCAATTCGCAGTTGATACTCCCGATGGTCAGAATGCTGAAAGGAGGGGGGCGGAGCAACAAGAGACGAATAATCGTCCAGACTTGGATCGTCCAGAGGTGGACTGGGTGAGTCAGCTACGGATGCTGTCCACTGCTTTACCTCAAGGCATTGAAGCCCTTGATCCGGTGTTTGATCAGATTGGTCGGTTTAGTCTCTATGACCCCGTTCAGAGCTATGCCCAACAAGCGGAAGTCACCCTGGCCCATCGCCTCCAAATCAATCCCAACGACCTTGAGAATGCCTATGCTCTGACGCTTGCTCAAGTGCTTCAGCGAGATGCTGAAGGGGCGATCGCCACTCTCCAGTCGATTACTGCTCTTGATTCACGAAATCCCTACGCTCACGCCTATCTAGCCTTTGTGCATCTGTATGCGCTTCATCCCCATGCGGCCCACGATGCCATCAGTCGGGCGATCGCCCTTGACCCTGATGTGCAAGAATTCAAGCTGCTCCGAGTGGTTGCTTCTGTCATGGGAGGTGATCTGTGGCACGCATGGAGCGAAGGTCGGGCGGTCTTCGCAACGTGATTCGTCTTCTGCATTCTGAACGAATGTTCCTGAGGAAGGACAATGTGAGCTGTTGAAGTGAATCATGCTCTCATCAAGTTCATAAATCGCAGTATTCATCAATTGCAGAATTTTGAATTCATTGAGTAGACTATCGGTACAGATGTGTCTTGATTGTGTTTCAAGGCGTCACGATCGAGCCTTGTGTCGTTGTTCGCATCCTTCTCCTCCCGTGCCATGAAAAAAGCTTTTGTTACGTCACTTGCGGCGATCGCCCTGGTGGGTTGGGTAACCCCCGCTCACGCAAATAATTTAGTTCAGATCCAACAGCTCTTATCAACGAGGAGTTGTGAAGGCTGTAACCTCAGCCGTGCAGGACTTGTATACGCCAACCTGTCAGATGCGAGCTTGCAACGAGCCAATTTACGTCAGGCGAATCTCAGTCAAGCCGACCTGAGTGGAGCAAATCTGAGCTACGCAGACCTGGCCGGAGCAGTATTGTACTCTGCTAATTTAGCTGGAGCCGACTTACGGGGAGCCGACTTACGTGGCGCAGATTTACGAGGCGCGTTTGTTCAAGGCGCAAACTTTGATGGTGCATTGTTAGACGGTGCATCCATCATGGGCGCGTATGGCTTGCCTGAGACGATTGCAACGCCAGAAATTCTATTTCAGTGGGGATTGCTAGAGGCCGAAGAAGGAAACTACGAACTCGCCATCCAGTACTACACGCGCAGTCTCCAGTCCCATCCTGATAGTGCAGAAATTTATCTTGCCCGCAGCCTCGCGCTGTTTAACTGGGGCGACCCGGAAACAGCCTATAACGATGCTCGACGAGCCGAACAACTTTTTATGGAAGAAGGAAATACGGTCGGACAGCAAAATGCAGCTCTGTTTGCAGAAGGCATTGTTGAAGTCCAGACGCGCATCGCAGAGGGGCCTGATCCGCCGCCGCCAGATTTCCTGGGTCTCGTGGGGTCTATCGGCACGATGCTGTTCCAGTTTGCTGCCCGAGGGTTTCTTTTCTAATCAATTTTGAGCCATATCACATCTCATAGGTGGCAACGGTCAACCGATGCGCTGCCACGTTAGCGATCGCCCTTTCTCCTCATAGCTCCATCGCAACAGGTGGACGGGGTGACCGGGTTCAATGCTGGACAGGCCGATCGCGTGACGTGGCGCAATAGTCGCCAGGGCGATCGCCTCATCGGGCTCACAGATTCCCCACCGCACCAGATTGTGAGCCCCCACAAGTAGAGGGTGAGTGGTTCCTGCCAGGGTGCCATCATCGAGTCGTGCGGTTCCGCCTTCTACATGAATTTCACGGGTATCCCACGGATACGTCCCGTCGGGTAATCCCAATGGAGAAAGCGCATCACTCACTAAGAAAATGCCGTCTTCATAAAGTCCCGGCTTCTCGGATACAGGATTCTCAGAAAAAGACCCATGATGTGCAAAAGAGGGCTTTCCTCGATTGATGCGCATCAGCATGTCCAGCATAGTCGGGCACACGTGCTGTCCGTCAGCAATAAGCCCACAGGAGATGCCTGGATGAGTCAGAGCTGCCCCGAGCAGTCCGGGCTTTCGGTGATGGAGGGACGGCATCGCGTTGAACGCATGGGTAATCATCGTCGCACCCTGTTGAAAGGCGGCCTTCGCTTCGTCAGCAGTCGCTTGAGAATGGCCTAAGCTCACCGTTATGCCGAGCGATCGCACATAAGGAATTACGTCTCCTGTCGCATCCAATTCTGGAGCCAGCGTTATCACCTTCACCACTGACCCGTGGTTGCCCACTATCGTTTGAATTGTCTCAATCGTCAGGGGTTGCAGATGCTCTTGAGGATGCGCCCCCCGCTTTTCAGGATTAAGGCAGGGGCCTTCCAGATGGACGCCCAGAATTTTGGCTGTTTCAGAGGGTCGAGTGGTTTCTATCCGCTGTTGAACCGTCGCAATCACCGATAGTGCCCGATGAATATGGTCCACAGACGTGGTGACCAGCGTTGGCAGAAACCCATCAATGCCTTGATGCCAGAGAAACTGACAGATTTTCACCAGTTTTTCTGTGTGGTCTTCATCCAAATCTGGGAAGGCTAACCCGAGTGCCCCATTAATTTGCAGATCTACGCCTCCGAGAGAAATCCAGTCTCCCTGAACATCGAGTTCTGATTCAGAAGATGTTGAAATCGGTGATGGCGAATGGAATTCGTCATTCGTCTGCACAATCGATTGAAGGGTGCCCTGGGCATCCATCTCTAATCGAAAAAGTCCGGTTCGATTGGGCAAGCGGGCATTGTGAATCGTTTGGATGGAAGGCATAAGAAGGGGCGATCGCTCGTCGCAACGTGTCATTCCCCAACGATTATCCCGCAGGTGATGTACATTTAAGGCACTTCCTGTTGCCGAAATTCTGTCTGCTGAGTAGGATGATTACCCATCTCTGTGACTATGAGTTCT
>JAYKJC010000178.1:0-10517 GCA_035285885.1 Leptolyngbyaceae cyanobacterium
GGCGATGGCACGTAGTCCCGGCGACGTTGGCGACGGTCTTTACCAACAAACACAACCACGTAAAACCGAGACACCAGTAAATCAATCCCAAATCGTAAATCCACTAGCTTAGGCGAGGGTTTGGGCAACGCGGCGGTAACCAGCCGATGAACGGCATCGAGCTGAACATCCGTCAAACTCGCTCTCACCTCGGCATTCATCATGTTGATGTAATCGTCGGCGGTTCGTCTTTCATAGGCCACGTCTCGCCCCAATCCTCGCTGTGGACGAGTCGGCGCATCCGTTGGCGCATCTAATGAAGGATCGACGGAATGGGGTGATTGGGAGTCAAAGGGAAATCTCATAGAACACGTATGGAGTTAAACGGGTGAATGTCCTTGGTTGTAAAGTGCCCAACCCACTCCCAGGGCAATCCATGAAAGAGCGCCCAATATGGATTTTGCATGGTGCTGTCTAAGACCGATTGCGTTAAGTAAGCTTTTCATAGGGGCGATCGCCGTTGCCAGTAACCCAATCAGGGCGATCGCTCCCGCCCAGAATAAGAGAAACACCAACGCCCAAAACTTTGCAGCTTTGTAGGGAACCTCACTGCCCCACACCACAGGCCAGGCTTTAATGACCGCACCTACAGAGACAAAGCCCACCACCCACGCACTACTCAGGGCCAGTCCATCAACACCTGTCATTGACAAATAGAGAGCTAAGCCAAACGTAGTGCCCCAGATTAGCCACGACACTTGAAAAGCCGCTAGCAACCACCCCACGCCTACCAGTCCTAGAGCAACACAAGTGAGATGAAGCACGGGTAGGATAAGTACAAATTTTTCCAGGGTTAATCGCTGCATATCCTGACACTCATCCTGCATTCCTTAGGGAGAAAGATCCGTTCTCATCCTAAGCAAGCAAACTCTATAATTCCTCCGCAATCCTGCCTACATCGTCATAGAAATGCTTCCTGTAGACTCCCGTAGTGGCGCGGTTAGGCGTAGCCGTAACGCACCACCAGACAAGTCCTTATGCAAAAGAAAAGCCTCCCGTAGGGTGCAGTTAGCGAAACGTAACGCACCACCAGACAAGTCCCCAGGCAAAAGTCATGAAGCAGAAGTAGACGTATCATCTTCATACTCGGTAGATGTCATCGGAAATCCCTGAGGCGAAGGCTGAGATACGGTCAGCGACTGGGGCTCAGGTGCAACGGCACCCGACGTTCCACCCTGTTGTGACGTCAGCAAGTCTTTCACTTGACCCAGTAAACTCCCAAGCCGTTTTTCATCCAGCAACGCGTTCAGTACCTCAATACCACTGGTCGAGAGCAGTAGCTTGTTAATGTCGCCAGAAATATTCCCGCTGCCATTACCATTGCCTCCAGGGAAAGCATAGATGCGGGCATCGCCTAACACACCCGGTTGCGGGGCGAGAGCCTTGGCCAATTCAGGGAGGCGGTTGGCGAGTTCCGGCCAGATACTGGTCAGGACATCCGCTGTCAAATTTGCATTGCTGATGACATTCTTCGCATCCAGTTGGGCCCGAACGCCATCGGCCTCTGCCAGGGCTTTATCTCGATTCGCTTCGGCCAGAGTCCGAATGGCTTCAGCTTCCAGGTCAGCGGCTTGCTTGGCAATCTCCGCCTGACGACGACGACGGAAAGCATCGATTTCCACCACGTTCTGATCAGAAATACGTTGTTGGTCAGCCTTTTGTTCGGCTTCGATGATCGCCAGTCGCTTCAAACGTTCTGCGACTTCGATTTCACTAGCCGTCTCAACACCCGCTTCGGCTTGAGCCCGCTCGGCTTCAGCCAGGAAGCTCTCTTGTTTTTTCTTGGCAATGGCGATCGCCACATCTTCTTGAGCAATGCGAGCCAGTCGTTCGGACTCTGCTACCTGCACCTGCGCCTCTAGCCGATTAGAATCAACGGTTTTCTTCCGCGTAATTTCGGCCAACTCAGATTCTTGCTGCTGGAGCGCCTGAGCCACCTTAAAGTTCTTGTTGCGTTCTTCGAGGGCGATGTTGGCATCAATTTGGCTTTGCTCAACAGACAGCTTACGGCGAATTTCTTCCTCTTCGACCGATTTTGCCTGAAGAATTTGCGCCCGTTGAGTTGCCGCTGCTTCTTCGGCCTTTTTCTCCTGAATTTCCCGGTCACGCTGCGCTTTTAGAGATTCCACTTCAAGCTGCTGTTCCAGTCGAGCATCTTCTTTTTCTCTGGCGATGGTGAGCGATCGCTTCTCCGCATCGAGTTCTTTCTGCTCAATAGCGACCTGGGTAGTCAGCTCGACCTCACGCTTTTGCTGAATCGAGCGCTGGATGGTTTCTGTGCGTAACCGAACCCCCTGAGCGTCAAAGAAATTATTTTCGTCGTAGGTATCACTTTCCTGAATTTCTGAGATAGCGATGTTGTTAAGCGTCAGACCCACCTTGCCTAAGTCTTGCTGCATCAAGTTCAGCACTTCTTGGGCAAAGCCGAGTTTATCTGAATCAATCTCAGCGAGGCACTTATTTTTTGCAGCAGCACGAATCGCGTCATCTGCCCGCTTTTCAATGGCGTTTTTAATATCGACAGGAGTGATCTTGCCGTTCTGAGAAAGTCGCGCCGCTGCGACCAACACATCCTGTTCTGACGCATTGATACAGACATAAAATGTCACCCGCATGTCGGCTCGCAAATAGTCCTGGGTGCGCACCGCAAGGTTGCCCGTTCGTTCCACATCAATCGATAGCTCTCGCAGTGGCACCCGCGTCAATTCGTGAAATCCAGGAAGCACAACGCAGCCGCCGTTAAGCACCACCATTTTTTTCTTGACAACAATGCCCCCCGTCCGCACAAAGGCTTCGTTGGTAGGCGTAATCACATAGACGCGGGTGTACGCCCAAATCGCAAATAGAACGAGCAGAATAAAGAACACAATCAATCCTGCAATGCCCGTCAAACCTCCCCCTGGCAAACTAATGGCTGGAGTGGGTGATGTTGCGAGGGATGCTTCGTGGTGAGGTGAGGGGACTATTCTGGAAGACGATTGCGACAGAAGCACCGTGTCGATATCGAGGGCGATCGCCTCCGACGAGACGGCCTCTGAAAGAATTTCATTGGATTGAGCGGTGAGCGTTTCCGTTGGCGCTGAATCTTCAAGCGATCGCACTGTCCCCGAAAAAAGTAGCCTTTCCTGAGGAAACTGCTGAGAAGCCTGCGATAGGCTAGGTAGCGATTGAATCAATGTAAGCCAGAACAACATAGGATTACGTCCTGTAGAAATGAACGAGTAGAGATTTCAATAGAAAGAATCTTCAAAAGGTTCTTCCATTCATCTAGGAAGATGAAGACGAAATAGATGAACTAGACTGAGCAACCGTACTAAACCAGTGAGCCTGATCGGGACTGTCTTTGAGCACCACAAAGTACAGATAGGTCTGCTCAGAACGTTCAATAACCAGCACAGTGTCTCCAAATGTAGGAACCTGAGTGGCCCAATCGGGCACAGCCGCATTGACGGTGACAAGATTTTTGGCCGCATCCAGCACATCTACCTGAGCAATCTTTCGGTCTGAAGCTTTGTGAAGTCGAGCTGAACTGACTTTGCCGATACAACCAATGAGGCGATCGCCACTTGTATCTTCCCCAAACGAAGCAAAGATTTTGCCAATGGGACGAGAGGCTAGACTCCCAATCCAGAGGGCAATCACCATTGAACTGAAGAAAATGACGCCTCCTAACAGCCCTATTGGAATCTGTCCAATCAGGGAAGCGACGAACACATTTAGCATCCACCCCACGAGTCCCCACAGGGAAAAGTCAAGGCCCAACAAAAGGATGAGAGGTGCTTTGCCAATCCCAAGCCACCCTAAAAACTGGTAAGCCGGATTTGAGCTTGAACCCCCTCCTCCATTCACATCAGCGTCGGAGTCAATATCGATATTGATGTCTGGATTTAGATCCGCGTCAACATCAATATCCGCATCCATATCCGCATCGAAATCACTCCCCAGATCAGCATCATCATCTCCACCGCCGATCACAATGACAAACCCGAAAAGTAAAAACCCAGTTCCTAAGAGAATCCAATAGGGTAAATTTTCAATTGCAAAGAGCATAGTAGGGAAGTTTCGACAAAGCGAATATAGGCAGCTTGAGTGTGGTCACGTCTAAGATAGCCTCGGAAGTAATTTGTTCAGGATAAACAGTAAGTTTTTTTAATGAACGTCAACAAAATGATGAAAAACAGGGCAGCAGTGCCAAGCACTACTGCCCTGTTTTCAGACATCCCTACAGCCGTGTCAGAGAGGTCTCTCCTAATCCAAATAGCCCATCAAAGACTTTGGATCATCGATTTGATTTGATGCAATCGGGCGACCGTTGGGGAGATTGCTAGTCTGCATCAAAAATGCAGGGCTTGCCGCAATGGGGCGATGCTCAGGCAGAGAGTCTGACTCAATGACAGCAAGATCGCTCGAAAATACGGGGCGGTGCCCTGGAAGCAGTTCTGTGTCAACCACATTGAAATGGCTTGCTTCAATAGGGCGTCCTCCTAGAAGCGTGCCATATACCTCCATATGGTCAGCCGCAATCGGACGCACTCCCGAGAACACCATCGTTCCTGCAACTTCAAGTTCACTCTCAGAAACAGGGCGATTTCTCATGGCTGCCCCTGTTTTGCTCAACTCAATCGAAGAACCCTGGGTGTTCGTGCCGTTGTCTGTTGCTGACGTCATTTCTTCTGTTCCCTCCTGAACTGATTGCTTGTCACCGTTGCCATTGACATCTTGTGGCGTATCTACAGTGCTCATGTTCTGTCCTCTCTACTACATGTCATCTCTTCTAAGCGGCTTGCTTGAAAAGCATTCTCTTGCTGAGCGTTTGGTACTAAACGTGCGTTGACTAACGCGTTAGTTGACTATTAGCTGACTAAGGTATTAATTGACTAACGCGTCAACTAAGTACGTCAACTGATAAGTACGTCAACTTAGGGTGTTAACACTATGGGCATTGACTCATGGGCACTGACTCATGGGCGTTGACTCATAGGTATTAACTCATGAGCGTTAACGAAAGGGGCTAGCTAAAACATGTTGTTAAACTGACTGGTTTAAAAATCCAGATGAGTACCCGGTAAACCGTTACTCTTCAAGCCGCTAATCCAAGCCGCTAATTCAAGACACTAATAGAACTCGAATGGCCACAGCAGGAAAATACTCCTTTCTAACCTAATTCTAAGCCGAAGTTGCATTATCCCAACATTTCTCTAACGCGCATATCCATAACAATCAATTAATGTTCCCATTAAAAACAATAATTCCCCGTAACGGAGTATGCGGATTCGATATCAAAAATTCATGTGTCTAAACGTAACGTAATATCCCAATGTTACGTCTCGCTACATAGAGGCATTGGGCGATTTAGGTTTCGGTGTAGGGTGTGAATAGGGAACGATATCCGTTGCTCCCAGCAATCAGGAAGATGCATAAATTTCAACCCTATGCCAGTTGCTTAAGACAGAGTTTCGGTTCTTGATGAAGGTGCATCTTTGCATATTGGTGGTGCATGTGTGCGATGTGAACCATAGCTACGGGCTTAGATGATGTTGACCCTATTTCTAAGGCATCGGGCTTCTACGCATTTCCCCTACTAAATTTGTTGTTACTTTTCGTCTTCGCTATGCCAAAACAGAATTACATTATGGCGCTCGATTTAGGGACAACCGGGAATCGAGCCATTATTTTTAACCGCGATGGAGCGATCGCCGGACAAGGCTACAAAGAGCTGACGCAATATTATCCACATCCCGGTTGGCTGGAACATGACCCCCGAGAAATCTGGCATGACATCCAATGGGCGATGCAGACAGCCGTCAAAAAAGCTGGGATTGATGCATCTGAAATTGCAGCCATTGGCCTCACTGTTCAGCGAGAGACATGCCTCTTGTGGGATAAGACGACCGGGCGTCCTTCGCACAATGCGATTGTCTGGCAAGACCGACGCACCTCATCGATGTGCAACGAGTTGAAAGCGATGGGCAAAGCTCAGGAGATTCGCGATCGCACGGGTCTGGTTCTGGATGCCTATTTCTCGGCCACAAAGCTCGCCTGGCTACTCGACAAGGCCAAAGCCGTCCAAGATCCGCCCTTTGAACTTGATGACATCATAGCTGGAACCATTGACACTTGGGTGTTGTGGAATCTTACGGGGGGAAAAGTTCACGCCACAGATCACAGCAACGCCAGCCGCACCATGCTGCTCAATTTGGCCTCAGGGGAATGGGACAACACCTTGTTAGATCTGTTCCAAATTCCCGCGCACTTTATGCCTGAAATCAAGCCCAGTTTGGGTTTTTTCGGCCATACTACCCCGGAGATTTTAGGGGTAGAAATCCCGATTACAGCAATATTTGGCGATCAGCAAGCGGCCCTGTATGGTCATGGGTGCGATCGCCCAGGATCTTTGAAATGCACCTACGGCACAGGAGCATTTTTGGTGGCTCACACGGGTTCCCAGATTGCCTGGTCAAAAAATCAGCTTCTTTCCACCATCGCCTGGAGTCAGATGGGCAAGAACGGCGACCTGGAGACCTTCTACGCCCTTGAAGGCAGCATGTTTACCGCTGGAGCCTGTGTCCAATGGTTGCGCGACGGCATTCAGGTGGTGACTTCCGCAGCAGACACAGAAGATTCTGCGCTGGAGGTGAGCGATAACGGCGGGCTTTATTTCGTTCCTGCACTCAGCGGGTTGGGCGCGCCCCATTGGGATATGGGCGCACGGGGCGCATTTTTAGGCATCACCGGAGGAGTGAAGCGAGAACACATGGTTCGTGCCGTATTGGAGGCGATCGCCTATCAGGTTAAAGAAGTCGTCGATGCGGTGAATGAAGACAGTGACACCAAAATTCAAACCCTGGTTGTTGATGGAGGAGCCTGTCAAAACAATTTCTTAATGCAGTTTCAGGCAGATGCTCTTGGAATTACGGTGCAACGTCCAGATGTCGTAGATGTCACCGCACAAGGAGCAGCCTTCGCAGCGGGATTAGCAAGCGGTTTTTGGGATAACTATAGTACGTTGGTGTCAGCTCGAACTCTGGATCGTGTCTTTGAGCCCGGAGACGGAGCAGCCCAAGCCCAAGATAATTTTTCAATGTGGCAGAAGGCTGTGAGTAGAGCGAAACAGTGGATTGATTAACCCTTGAGATTGTTTCTCTAGAGTGTCCATCTTGATTACCCATTTGGATGCCCCCTCTAGATGCTTAGTCAATCTATCGTGGTTTGCAACAGCGTTAAGCACAAAAAGAGTTGTGTGGAGCGTGCTGCGCCTCACACAACTGTACTTAACCAACGCGCATAGCGCTGTAAATGTGATAGTCGCTATCGGAGCCTGACCACCTTTTGTAAATCCTCAACGCTTTTACGTGGGGCATTGAGCGTAGATAGAATCCTCGCAATGTGGGGACTCTATTCCCACCCTCAATCCTCTGGGGCTAATCCATTCTTTAAAAGAATGGATCGGGTGAATGGCCTGAATATTGCCTTCACCTTCTTTCAACAAGAGTTACTTTTCTTAAGGAAATAAGGTGTTTTTTCCCAGCATCAGTAACATCATTGAAGAGTGCCTTAATACCTAATCCAAAATCCTATCCAAAAATTCCCTTGAGTTTTTGGCATCCACCCTTCATCAGGGGGGCGGATAGGTTCTTGATGAGAATGAACAGTGATGACGAGCCACACTGTTTCGACAAGCAACACCGTGATAATGAGCAACACTGTTTCTATGAATCGGTTTCTATAAAATCGGTAACGGCTTTCCCTGAGTTCATCTGAAGCGATAGAGCCCTACGGGCTTAGATTGATTTATGTATCAAACTCCTGCAATGTGAGGAGTTCTATACACGTCCAACAGCCTAACGCGAAAGTATAGGGCTATAAATGAGCTAGCGTACGCCCCTCAACCGCCAATGGTGCAACTGCAACCGACTGTGGTTTCAATCAAGAGTGTTTGTCTATGAATTCTTCTGCGAATGTTTCTCTGTACGAGATTGCCCTCGCGTCTGAGCAACCGCCTAATCCTCTAAAAATCAGCTCGTCAACGTTTAAGTCGATGGTTGATTCAATCATGGGAGTGTTGTCTCAGCATGACTTGCCCGCTACGATTTGGGTCAAGCTTCCCCGAGGTCATGCCTGGCGATCTGCTTTGTCTCAATACTGCAAAACCACTAGTGCGACTCCATCCATCTACATTCTGCAAACACCGAGTAGCGGAGAGTCATCTCAGGATGCGTCGATGGATGAAGCAGAATCAAAATCAGAGGACGCAGAATCAAAATCCTCATCGTTTAATCCGTCGATAGACAGTTCATCATTCATGCATTCGTCGATCATGAATGAAATTGATGATCAGACCGAGGACGATCCCTCGATTTCTACAGATTCTCTAGAGTCGGGGTTGCTCGGCAAGGTCTTGCCGCTTTCATCTGACAGTCGCCTCAAGCGAGAATATTTTGTTCTAGCCGTTGCGCCTAATTTTCGTGCCCTTGCTCTCGTTCATCGGCCTCGATCGGCGAAGAATCTCCTGGGCGGAAGTTCATCCAAACGGAAATCAAAACCTTCTTACACCCTCTCTAGCACCATCATTGAGGATGATAGCGAACGGCGACAACCGCTGCTGGGTATTTGTTCGTTTGACGAGCGCACCATTCATCACGTGCTTGATGGCATCAAATCTTCGATTGAGCTGCACGATGCAGGATCAGACATTTCTTTCGAATCTCAGGCCGTTCTTTCTCGATGGGACGAGATTCGTCAACAGGTGACAGATTCGTCTATGAACCCGCTGCTGCTCGGCAGTTTTTGGTCTCGACAGATTCAACATTCGGAAGATGTGTGGATGGCCAGTGCAAATGCGCGAAAACAGGCCGAAGCTGCCTCTGTGCTTCAGCTTGAAAACGAAGAACTGATTAATTCACTTCGCATCAAGGACGAATTTCTCAAAACGGTTGGGCAAGAACTCCGTACTCCCTTGTCTACGATGAAAACTGCGTTGTCATTGCTGGGGTCTCCTAATATTAAGCCCCATCAGCGGCAGCGATATATGGACTTGTTGAGTCAAGAGTGCGATCGCCAGAGTGGTCTAATCACCAGCGTTTTAGATTTTATTCAGCTTGAAAATGTAGACGACCAAACCCCGATGCAGCCGCTCCGCGTGATGGATATTGTGCCGGGGGTGGTCAGCACCTATCAGCCGCTCGCCCAAGAAAAAGGAGTGATGCTGGCCTATACCATCGCTGAAGACTTGCCTGCCGTCTCTTGTTTAAGCAACTGGCTGCGCCAAATCGTCATCAATCTGCTTCACAATGGCATCAAATTCACGCCAGAAGGGGGACAGGTTTGGGTGCGCGCAAAACAACAAGGGGAATACATTCAGCTTGAATTCAAAGATACTGGCGTGGGCATCACCTCCTCAGAGATTCCAAAAATCTTCAATCGGTTTTACAAGATTCGTAACACCAGTATGGATGACCAGGGCGGAGCTGGGCTAGGGCTGTCGATTGTTCAGCAGTTGCTCTTTAAGTGCGGAGGGTCTATCTCTGTGAAGAGTCGGCCTGGAGAGGGCAGCATGTTTGTGGTTCTCCTCCCGGTGTATCAACATGATCAGTAACAGAAAAGTCATCAGAATATAACTTCCTTAAGTAGGAAGGAAGATGGCAGACTGGCAAAAAAATGGCACCTTTTTAGTATGGGTTTCGTTGGTTCGTTCAGTTAATTTTCAACTGTTTTGGTTCAACTCAATTCACAGAGAGGGCTTCATCATGAAAAGACTTGCGAAAGGATTTGCGTTAGTGACCGTTGTGTTTGGGGGCGTTTGGGCGGTGTCTCCGGCGATCGCCCAAACCGACATCGAGGTTTACCCATCAACTCTTGAATCGACAGAAGATAGTGATCTCCTGCCAACCGAGAATGCAGGCAGCGCAGATTTAATCACGAGTCCGGCTCGCACCAACTCATCGACCCTCTCGGATGTCAATGCATCGCCCTTCTCCGGCACCGTGCAAGAATTGCGCATCCTTGAGCCTGAAGTCACGTTGATGGAAGGAACGGATGCGAGAAGCAATGGGCCTGCCAATGCCGATCACGTCCAGTTTGTATTTAATTAAGGGACTTGATTTAAGAAACTTTTCGGGACGGCTGAGCCGTCCCGAAAAATGTTTTGAGCGATGTATCGATCGCGCGGTGAAATGCAACGAGTGATTACAAGAATCAGGAAAGCAAGAGGGATAGCCTGGAGCTTGAAATAGAACCTAAAGGGTTCTACTGTCCTCTTTCCTGGTCACGGGTCATGAACATCACTCTTCTCCTTGCATGGTCATCTAGTCTCAGCGATGGACTGGAGGCGATCGCCGCTGTGTCAGTCGCTAGCTTCGTCTTCTGTCCGTTGTTCTGCTGGGTGTTGACTCATCCCAACGCCCTCACTCAGTTCGGCACGACTCAGAGCCGCGCTCCCCAACAAGATTTATGGAGAGAATTTTGCCAAGTCGCCTCTA
>JAYKJC010000179.1:0-4465 GCA_035285885.1 Leptolyngbyaceae cyanobacterium
AGCTTCGTCTTCTGTCCGTTGTTCTGCTGGGTGTTGACTCATCCCAACGCCCTCACTCAGTTCGGCACGACTCAGAGCCGCGCTCCCCAACAAGATTTATGGAGAGAATTTTGCCAAGTCGCCTCTAACAACGAGTAAACTGTTTTACGAGTCCCCCTCTTGTTAGTCATCCTCTTATGAGACAACCTGGCAGAATCTTTATTTCCTATCGTCGTAGTGATAGTAGTTCTGAAGCAGGGCGCATTTACGATAAATTGGCCCCGGTTCTCGGCTCGGAAAATATCTTTAAAGATGTCGATGATATCCCCTATGGGGTTGACTTTGTAGAGCATTTAAGTCGGGCTGTTGCGCAATGCGATGCGCTTCTCGTTCTCATTGGGCAGACGTGGCTAAAGGCCACAGATGCACAGGGCAACTGCCGTTTAGATGACATGCATGACTTTGTTCGAATTGAAGTTGCCTCAGCCCTTAAACGCGATATTTTAGTCATCCCTGTCTTACTCAATGGCACTGAGATGCCTGCTTCGGAAGATTTGCCAGAGGATCTAAAACCTTTAACTCGGCGTAATGCGGTGCAAGTTCGTCAAGATCCTGACTTTCATCGCGATATGCAGCGGTTAATCACCAACCTAGAAAACTATTTTGCAAGCCGAAAGTTAGTCAATACAGATAATCATAAAAGAATCGAAGGTCAGGCACCCGCTCCCCTCCGCACTCAAGTCGCTGTAGTGGAGCCAGCTCCGCCACCTGTCACGGACTCACCTGACGATCAGCCATTTCTACAGTCATTTAAGCAAAGACTCTTATCTTTCAAATGGAGTCGGTCTGAAAAACGAACCGCCTACGTGAGCCTATTCGCTGCTTTTGGGCTGATCCTTGCCCGTGGTGCTGGGTTAATGCAAGGGACAGAGCTGTATTTATATGATCAATTTCTTAAGCTTCGTTCAGCCGAAGAGGTTGATGAACGTATCTTAGTCATCGAAATCACTCAAAAAGATTTTGACGATATTCAAAAAACAACGTACGAGAATTTAATCGGTCGTGATTGTATTGAAGGGGTTGGCTCTTTGCCGGACTGTGTCTATGACGAATTAATCAAACGCCTTGAACCCTATCAACCCAAAGCAATCGGCCTCGATTTGTATCGAGCAGACTTAGCAGATATTGGGTTTGAAGCGGCTGAGGATTCTCCGGTTCTTAAGCAATATCTTGAGGGAAGAGGGGCATCGCCCTTGTTTGCCATGTGCAAAGCCTCCATTCCTGAGGAGAATATCCGTGGAGTTGAGCCGCCGCCAGAATCGCCTCCAGAATATCTTGGCTTTAGTGATTTTGCAGGTGGGTTGGAAAGCTCTCAAGAGCGCATCAGTCGGAGGCATCTGATGTGGATGGAGGTATCTCCGGGTGCGAATCAACGCTCGAATCCCTGCTCTACTAATCGTTCGTTTAATTTGGCGATCGCCTCTCACTATCTTGGAATAGATCCTTATCTCAACGACAGGAAAGAGCTTGAACTTTCTTCTGATGTCATCGTCCCCAGGCTTAACTCCAATAGTGGAGGATACCGTGGTATTGATGCAGGGGGATATCAAACGTTTTTGAACTACAGAGCTGTTAGAAGCCGAGCAACTGATGACAAGCTATCTCCTCACCATGCGTTTAGCCGAATGTCTCTTTTAGATGCATTAGAAAATGAGGGCAATCGATTAGAAAGATTTGTGCCCCAACGCATCGTTTTGATTGGACGTACAGATCCAACATCTGGCGATAATTGGCGATCGCCCTACGATCAACAGCTCATTGCAGGCGTTATTTTACAAGCACAAATGGTGAGTCAAATTGTGAGTGCTGTAGAAGATGGCCGACCCTTTATAACCACCTGGAGCGAGTGGCAAGAAGTGCTCTGGATCGGGCTCTGGCTTGGCATAGGCTGGATGTGCCTTATCCTCTCATTCATCCATTCCAGGCGCTCAATTCTTCTGATATCATTGATCTCTTCTTCGGCAGGATTAATGATCATTTGCTGGCTTTCTTTCTATGGATATAGCCTCTGGATTCCCCTATTTCCATGTGTTTTGATGTTAATAACGCCGACAATTATCGGGCACTTCGTATATACTCGATTTGATTTCGATCAATCATCAAAAGAGTCCTGAATCATGAATATGGCTTTCAATCACATATTCGTTCACCTATTCGTTAAGTTACTGGTCTTACTCGCCCTGCTTACTCCAAATGCTGTTGTTGTCCAGCAGGCTTCTAGTCGTGATGGTTCTGGTATAGAGCTGAATGAGAAAAGAACAGCCCTATCCAGAACAGCCCCGTCTCTACAAGGCCGATCCGACTATCCCTTAAACTTCAACTCAAACTCTAATAAGATATGGAATCCGTTTGGGTGGTTATTTGGTGGATCGCGAGAGGCAGATTCTCCAGTGGATCGTCGGCGGGGGGGTGCATCTCGCGATCAATGTCCAGCCTATGGCGATCGCTCAGCTTATACGGCTATCGTTCCGTTTGATGACATTGACTTATCCAAGCGCTATACGAAAACAGCGTCTGCTTCTCCCAATTTCTGGTTTTATGTCCCGTTCACTCCAGGTTTCCCAGAGCAAATTGAATTCATTTTAATTAATGAAGATGAAGAGACCATTTACCAGAATAAATTTACAGTGACCGACACTCCCGGAATTGTAAGAATCCAAATACCAGAAGACCAAGTAGAATTAGAAGAAAACAGGCTCTATCATTGGGTCTTCTCCGCAATTTGTGATCTGGAGAATCGTTCCGGAGATATCACTATTGATGGGTGGGTTAAACGAGTAGAACTTGATTCTAATTTGGAAGTATTTCAAGATTCAAATCTGTCTTTAGAAGCATTCTCTGCCTTTTCAGATGAAAAGCTCTGGCATGAAACATTAACGACTATTATCTTTTTGAAAGAAGCCGAACCCGATAATGCCCAAGTTCAATCTCAGTGGAATGAAATGCTTGTCGGCATTCAACTGGGAGACTTGGTTGATGCGCCAATTAGTAACTGTTGCAGCATAGAAGCACGATAATCTCAATACCTCTTTTCTTATAGAACTAGCGGTAGAAATTAGCGCCACTCTCCCTGAAAGGTAAACCCTGCCCAGTAGTAGGGTAAATTCCAGCGCCTTTCATCCCACAGCCGTAGCTGAGCGTGCCGAAGAGCCGATGCAGACTGCGGGGTATTGCGGCTCGTATCTAAACTATTAAAAAGTTCATCATAAAACTCTTCCATCAGAACTCGAGTCGCTTCATCATTGACACTCCATAAACTGACGACAATCCCCGATGCCCCCGCTGCTAGAAAACCTTGAGAAAAACCGACCATTCCTTCCCCAGTCACTTCTTCTCCTAATCCTGTTCGGCATGCACTTAAGACCACTAAATCAGCAGGGAGATTAAACCTGAAAACATCGGGAATCGATAGAAACAGATTGGGCTCGTCACTCAGTACTCCTTGAGCATCGACTAATGATGCAGTTAAGCCAGATTCAGCCAAGTTTGTGTCAAATACTCGACCATGAGTTGCAAAGTGAATCAAACGATATTCTGCTAAATCCTGGTCTGAGAAGTAAACGCGAGACCCCGTCTCTGAAAAAGCAATTTGTGATGCCTCGAAGCTGACTGAAGACCTTTCCAAATCCCGGTCTTCTTTTCTTGCGATATCAAGAATGCGTTCCGCTTCTAAACCTGTATTCTCCAATTTTGGATCTGTAATAATTGCCAAGGTCTGACTGCCGACATCTCGTTCTTCCGCTCTCTCACGAATCCGTAAGAGGGTCGAAAATGAGGGCAAATGAACAATTTCATGGTTGCGAATTAGAGGATCGGGTAAATCATCTAAGTCAACATCTGCGATCGCTCGATTCATGAATCGTTGATCGGCATTAGGATCTGGCAAAGCATTGAATGGAATGTATCGCAACATTCCATCTGCGACGACCACGAGTCGCTGATCCTCCAACTGATCAGCAATGGGGCCAAGTAGGGTCTGGCTCAGCTTCATGCCAGCTCTGGCAACACTGACGGGTTTGAATCTTTGGGATGGATCGGTAAGATAATCGTAGTAGGTTCGGGCCATCTCATTGATGGCCTGCCGATCGGCGTCAATCCTAAAGCTTAAAAAGCCTGAAGGGGAAATCACACCGGGTTTCGAGATTGCCCATAGATAGCTTTGGGAGTTACTTTGCCAGGCGTCCCCAAGCCAATATTCCAGCAAAATTGTGTTGTCATCGAGGTTAGCCTGGATTTCTTCTAAGGTCAGTTCTGACTCTACTCTTTGTTGCGCGTCAGAGCCTTGAGATTGAAGTTCTTCAAACTCCTCAGTTAGGCGAATTAACTGTTCTGTAATTTCAGCACTCTCTGATTTTTCATCTGATGTTGAGGTTCCGGCTTGGAGCGTATCGATAGAGAGAGTCGCACTTTCAAGTTCTTCCCATCG
>JAYKJC010000180.1:0-2566 GCA_035285885.1 Leptolyngbyaceae cyanobacterium
GATTAACTTGATTAACCGCTTTTAATACTTACCTGCGCCCATCAATCCAAATTCGGAGTTCCTTTTCAGAACGGGTTAAGAACCGAGGATGCGTCACCGGGTCATATACATGCCAGATAGATTGACCATAGATATCTGTAAATCTAGAAATGCGGAGGGCGTTGGGGTCGCGCGTAACCTCTTGGGCGATCGCCTGCCCAATTTGCTGAAACCATCTGCGAAACAAGTAAAAAACCGAAACATTAGGGGATTTCTGAAAAATCACTTCTAAAGCTTGGCGATCGCCGAAGTTCGATGGGGATGTCATAGAAGCCTCCTCTTCTGGCATGATGGGATGGGTGATGCTCATTCAGTGCAAAATACTCATTGCCACTGAGGGCTACACTTAGCCTATCGATTTACTCTCGGTTGGTTCAACGCACACAATGCATCACATCGATGGATAATTTCGATAGATTAGGGCTAATGCCGTTACCCCTTCGATGCCGTTGACCATTCTGTTAATGAAGTGATAAACCCATGAACGTTAAGCTGGCCCAACTCCGAATGCTTGTGGCAGTGGCAGACCACGGGAATTTTGGCAAAGCAGGGTTGGTCTTGGATTTGTCCCAATCCACCGTGAGTCACGGCATTGCGTCACTGGAAGAAGAGTTAGGAGTGGTGTTGGTGCAGCGGGGACGGCACGGTGCCCATTTGACGCCCGTCGGCCATGAGGTGCTGAGCTATGCCCGACAGATGTTGGACCTGTCAGAGGCGATCGCCAAAGTCGCCAATACCGCCCGTGGCTTAGACGGAGGAGTCGTACAGGTTGCCTCCTTTCGGAGCTTCGCAACCCACATTCTGCCACCGATTTTGGCCCAGTTTCGAGAAAGCTATCCCAACGTGAAGGTCAACATCACAGAGCTTTCCCTCCAGCAAGACGTTGAGATCGCCGTTCGCAAAGGCCATGCAGACATCGGCCTGCTGCATTTGCCTGTAGACGAAGAAACATTTGAAGCATGGGAAATTCTCAGAGATGAGTATCGAGTCTTCACGCCGCTATTTATGCCGTCCCATTACTCAATCCCTGCCGATGGGTTGACGTGGGAAGCCATTGCCCAATACCCCATCATCTTGCCCCCCGACAGTGATAGCTGTGGTCGTATTGTGCGCGAACACTTCGCCCATTATCACAAACCCTTGAAGGTGGCCTACGAAATCAAGGAAGCATCCACAACCATCAGCATGGTCGCCCAAGGGTTAGGGTTTGCCATTTTAGCGAATCTAGTGGCTCAGCCCATTCCCGAGTCAGTGCGAACGCATAGTCTGCCCGTAAAACTAGAGCGGCGTGCCGGATGTGTCGTTCGTCGAGATGCCCTCCATTCGCCTGCGGTCTATGCTTTTCTGGAAGCGTTGAGAAGCAAGCACATTGCCCTTGCGCCGATGGTCTAGACGACGCCTTCGGTGGTCCGTTCATTGAAGTTGAGGTTCTAGAAGCTGATAGAGAAATTCAGCGGGCGATCGCATACGGTTCATTGGGCCTAACCGCGACGGAATCCTGAGTCCTTGGATCGGCTGTCTCAGAAAAAGCATGGCACCCTATTTATAAGAAGATACGCACTTCTACCGAAATCATACGTGGATATGCGCAAAATTCTTTTTCTTTCAATAAATCACTAAGCTTTTCCCTGAAGGGGTTTAAGAATTTTGAGTTAAGAACAGGCGGATATTTTTTGGATCAATTGATACTTTTTACTGAACCTGAGACGAGATAAGGTGAGATATAGTAAGAAAAATTAATATTCGTTTGAATCAATTATAGCGGTTTGCTAATGGGTCAAGTACAAAATCAACCCGTGAACAATGGGCTTAAGCCCATTGCCTGTGCCTAAGCCATTTGCACACCGCTCTAAAAAGCGTTTCGCTCTTTTGCATACTCCCCCGAGACACCCTGTTCCTGATTCAAATTCTTGATTCAACTTCCTGGTTCAAAAACAATGAACGATCGCACAAATAATTCGCCACTGCCACTCCATGAGCTTTATGCAGAATTTGCAGGGCACCACGAACATGCCCATGATCTGATTTATTGTGCGATTCGAAAACTGCTGAAGCATCACCACCCCGCAGCCCTGCTGATGATCGTCCAGGGAGCCATGCAGGATGAACTCGATGCCCCCCATAGCGATGTGGATTATAACCAGTTGATGCCCTATGCGGTCTTACTCGCTGAAATGGTTGAGCGTCTTTATATTGAGGAACAGTTTTACGGTAACAAAGGGTAACGTCAGCACACCTTATAGCCTTTGAATCTGATCGCTGAGGTGACTGTCTGGAAAAAGATTGATGCCAATCGCTGACTTTGCCAGGTAAGCCAGAAGAAAAATGCCCAGGCTAATCAGCACATTGATGCCAATGAGGAGGGCGATCGCCACGATCACATTTCCGATGCGAGCAAGGGGCGATGGCACGTAGTCCCGGCGACGTTGGCGACGGTCTTTACCAACAAACACAACCACGTAAAACCGAGACACCAGTAAATCAATCCCAAATCGTAAATCCACTAGCTTAGGCGAGGGTTTGGGCA
>JAYKJC010000181.1:0-13160 GCA_035285885.1 Leptolyngbyaceae cyanobacterium
ATAGACTGCATGTGTTCGGAGAGGGCACTCAGCCGAGGCTCGAAGGCGTTGACCTTCTGCTGTTCCCGCGAGAGTTCTGCCTCTAGCTGCGACTTTTGCCATGTCAAATCTTCGATCTTTTGTTGAAGCTGGTGGGACTCGGTGCGTTCTTGCTCCAGGCTGGTTTCAATTTGCTGCTTCGACTGAGTGAGCTGTTCGAGCTGGTGCTGCACCTCTAGAAGCTGGCTCTGCTGCTGGTGAATGAGTCCTCGAATTTGTTCTCGTTCTTTGAGGAACTCACGAAACTGCTCTTGAAACGCCAGAATATGCTCTCGCTCGATGTCGATCTTTCCGGTAGCGTGAGAGGTTTGCTGACTAATGGTGAGCAGTTGTTGATAGAACTGGTCGATGACGGCGCGTTCTTGTTCGATATCTTGCTCGGTTTGTTCGCGAAGCTGAGCTAGATTCTTAACCTGAAATTCTAGTGAAGAGACGCGATCGCGCTCCTGTTGAAGACTGGTATCAATCTGTCGATTTTCGACCAGCACCGCTTCAAACTGCTCTCTTAATCGATGTTGCTGAACCTGCTCAAGTTCTAACGTGGACTCTAACTTCTCTTTCTCAAGCTGAATGGCCTGAATCGCATTCTGTAAGGTCAACACTTTTTGGTGCTCACGCTCCAGGTCTCGTTCAACTTTGCGCTGTTGGCGCAACACCTCCTGTGCCGCCCGCTGGAGTTCAAATCGCTTGCTTTGCTCAGCTTTAACCTGCTCCGTCAGATGCCCAAACTGAGACTCTAAGTGTCCCAAGCGCTCTTGATTCTGAGTCAGTGCTTGAGAGGTCGAGTCTTTTTCTTCGGTAACTGCGTCGAGTTGCCGCTGCACATGGGTTAGACGTTCGCGCTGCTCACTCAGGGCAGCGGTCAAGAGGTCTTTCTCTTGCAACGCTTCGTGTAGTTCAGTTTCGAAACGATGACGATGTTCTTTCTCTTGGGTGAGTTCCTGTTGAATGCGTTGGCGGAGCTGAATGGTTTCCTGCAGTTCGTGTTGCCGCTCGGCGTATTCAGCTTGACTGTGTTCCTGCTGAGACCGTAGCTGATCGATGAGTGTCTCTAATTCTGATTTCTGTTGGTTCAACTGGTTCAGTTGATGCTGAAGCGAATTGATCTGAGTGGTCTGCTGGGTGATGTGCTGTTCATATTGCGATGCCTGCGCTTCAAGGGTCGTGGTTCGCTCTTGTAACGCAATGATTTTTTGGTGCTCACGCAAGAGTTGGTTTTCCGCTTGAGATTTTCGCAGGCTGAGCGCGTCTTGTTCTCGCTGAACCGCGAGGATCCGATCGCGCTCCTCTTTTAGCTCTATCTTGAGGCGATCGCGCTGTTGAATGATTTGCTGAATGTCGATTTCGAGACGGGCGATCGCCTCATTCGATTCATCAAGCGTTTGCTGCAATGCTTGCTGCTGTTGCCGCAGGTCGTCTTGGAGCTTGCGCGACTGTTCTGCATGTTTCGTCAAGAGAATGTTGCGATTCAGCAACCGTTGATTCTCTTCACTGAGCAAGGCATTCGAATCCTTAATCTGGCTCACCTCAGTGACTAAGCCATTTTTTTCTTCTTCTATCCGATCATTCTTTTCTTTATAGCTACTAATTTGATTGCGAGACCAAGCCCGTAATCGAAAATGCGTAATTGTAGCCGCAAGTACGACTGTTGTTCCGGCCAGCCCACCGATAAGTTCGTACTTCATGGTTATTTTGTCGTGTGTCGATGCAGAGCAGTGTTAGTGATATTTTCGGGTGAGTTTCCTAGAAGTGCCCGAGTTTGCCACAAAACTTTTCGTCATCATTCCACAACACAATGCACTAGATATGGAGAGCTTGCATCAGTCCTGGTCGGCTGTCAGCGCTTCTAAATGACTGCCCAAAAAACGTATGAGTAGTGAGGCATTGCCCACTACTCATACGTTTAGAACTGCTTATAAATCCAGAACTGTTCTGAAAATGACGCTTAATTCTGCAACACCTGATCCTGTGGGGCGGGAGTTTCGGCATCTTGAGCTTGTCGCTCTCTGTCTAGTCGCCGCTTACGCGCATAAAGCTGGATCGTTGCTGCCATGACTACGATTAAGCCAACCACAAGATACGACGTTACATTCGTGGGGAAGTTGTTTTGGAAAATCGCCAGCAACACAATGACCACGAGCAGCAGGGTGGGGAACTCATTCAGGGCGCGGAGCTGTTTGCTACTCCAACCACATTCTCCTCGTTCCAGTTGTTTCATCAACCGACGACAGAAGAAGTGATAGCCCAAAAGCACTGCGACGAACGTGAGTTTGACATGCAGCCACCACTCTTTCAGGACGTAGGGCTCTTGCCAGAGAATGCCGATTGCCATGAGAACGGTCACGATCATTCCGGGTGTGGTGATGATGCCGTAGAGCCGCTTTTCCATCAGCATGTACTGATTTTTGAGAATGCTTTGAGCGGGCTCCGGCTGCTCGTTGGCTTCTACGTGATAGATAAAGAGGCGCACAAGGTAAAACAGACCCGCAAACCAGACCACGACGCCAATGATGTGGAATGCTTTGAACCAAAGATATGGCATAACACCTTAAACCTTGTTTCTAAAAAATCATTTTGTCGATCGATAGACATGTCTGTAGGGGCGCACGGCTGTGCGCCCCTACGATGATACGTACAGATGCTCTATGCCTGTAACCAGCGAGCGACATCCTTCGCATGATAGGTGAGAATCAGGTCTGTGCCTGCCCGTTTGAAGCTGTGCATGGTTTCCATGACGACTTTTTCTTCATCAATCCAGCCGTTGAGCGCAGCCGCCTTAATCATCGAATACTCGCCGGATACGTTGTAGGCTGCGACGGGAAGATTGCTTGCCTGCTTCACTTGCCAAATGATGTCCATATACGCCAAGGCAGGCTTGACCATCAACATATCTGCGCCTTCAGCAATATCCAGTTCAATCTCTTTGATGGCTTCACGAGAATTCGCAGGATCCATTTGATAGGTGCGGCGATCGCCAAACTGTGGAGCCGAGTCAGCGGCATCACGAAACGGCCCATAGTAGGCAGATGAATATTTCGCCGCGTAGGAAAGAATCGGAATGTTCTCAAAACCACCCTCGTCGAGACCCTGACGAATGGCCTGGACAAACCCATCCATCATCCCAGAAGGCGCAATGATATCGGCTCCTGCTTTCGCTTGAGAAACAGCTGTTTTCTTCAAAAGCTCTAGCGTCGGGTCATTAAGCACTCGCCCCGTCAGATCTCCGGTTTGTAAGTATCCACAGTGTCCGTGAGACGTGTATTCACACAAACAGGTGTCCACAATAACCACCAGGTCTGGAACGGCTTCTTTCACCGCCTGTGAAGCAACTTGCACAATGCCATGATCATGCCAAGCTCCAGTTGCCTCCACATCTTTCCCTTCTGGAATACCAAACAAAATCACTGCTGGAATTCCCAGGTCGTAGACCTCTTTTGCTTCTTCTACGATCTTGTCCACTGAGAGTTGATACACCCCTGGCATCGACTTCACCTCTACTGCAATACCCTCTCCAGGAACAGCAAAGAGTGGATAAATCAAATCGTTGGTGGTGACGACATTTTCTCGCACCATTCGGCGCAGTTGGGTGGTGCTACGAAGACGACGCGGACGATGAACTGGAAACATAGGACTGATAGTGGTTTTTGAAAAGACATAAAAACACTAAGAAACTGAACCAGCATGAGAGGAATTGATTTCATTCACTAATTATCAAAACCCTACAGAGTTCGTTCTCGAACTATCAGTCTAAAACGGCGACTGACGCCTAAGGATTCAGACTGACCGGATGAAACGTAAAACTTAACAATTTAGCAGGTCTGGAGTTTAAATCCATCGAGTTTCCTTCCGCTTGTGTTTGGTGAGATTAAAAGCGGATGCCTGATTGCTCAAAATTATCCAGTGGGTATAATCCTTGTGGATGTCAGGTAAAACCGAAGAAGCGGCTTGTTACATCGTGATTAAGCCATGACAGTAAATTTATGGGCTTTTATACGAATTTCAAGCAAAATAGAGAAAGCTTTAGAGACTCTTTATAGGAGTTCCCGCAAGAATCGCACTACGCCTCCATGCTTTAGAACCGATAATAGTGGATGAAGAGTAAAGCAGTTTCTGCCGCTGCACTCCACGTTATCTGGAAGGGGAATCAGAGATGCTAGAGCTGTCTGATGTAAAACAACGTCCTGAGCCGTCACGAGTTGCAACCCGGCAATCGATAGAACGAGAGTTTGGCATGAGTTACTGCCTTAATCCAGCGTGTCCGAAGCCAGAGAACTTAACGCATACTGAACGTTGTCAGGCATGTGGTACCCCCCTCATTCTCAATGGGAAGTATCGAATCCTTCAAGAATTGGGACAGGGTGGGTTTGGTGCGACATTTTTAGCGATTGACGAGTCGCTGCCAGGAAAGCCGCATTGTGTCATCAAGCAGCTTCGGCCTGCGACATCAACTCCACATGTTTTACAGATGGCCAGGGATTTGTTTAAGCGTGAAGCGAAGACGCTTGGCAAGATTGGCGATCATCCACAAGTGCCCCGTTTGTTAGACTACTTCGATCGAAATCAAGAGTTTTATCTTGTTCAGGAATACATCAGTGGTTCGACGTTACAACAAGAAGTTAAGCGCTCGGGGCCGTTTAGTGAAGCTGGAGTCAAGCAGTTTTTAAGCGAAATTCTGCCGATGATTCAGTATATTCACAGTCAACAAGTCATTCATCGCGACATTAAACCAGCCAACTTGATCCGTCGGAATCAGGACAAGAAGCTGGTTTTAATTGATTTTGGGGCCGTTAAAGATAAGGTGAACCCCGCTCGGGCTGCGGCTTCAGAAGAAACAGCCCTTACGTCGTACGCCATTGGAACACCAGGGTATGCTCCGCCAGAGCAAATGGCGATGCGTCCAACCTACGCGAGTGATATTTATGCGCTCGGAGTGACGTGCTTGTACCTTTTAACAGGGAAAGCTCCTAAAGACATGGATTACGATCCAACAACCGGGGAAATTCTTTGGGAAAATCACGTTCACGTGAGCCAGCATTTTGCAGGCGTTCTCCGACAGATGCTAGAAGTTTCTGTGCGCCATCGTTTCCAGTCTGCAACAGATGTGTTGCGCAGCCTGGATCTTGTGCCCTACATGGATAGCCTGGCAGATAGCATGGTGACGGCTCGCCCCACGCGCCCTAATGCAGGTGGCGGAAGCAACACGTCGATGCCAAATTCAACGTCTTCCCGAGACATGCACTCCTCGCCTACGGCACGGCTTGCGGCTCAGATTCGGGCACGGAAATCTAAGAATCCATCATCGGGTAAATCCTCTCGGGGGCAAATGCCGATTGGTGGGCAACGGAGACCTGCTGGTGCGTCTGGCCCGTTATCATCTGGGCGATCGCAGGGCACTGTTGGGCGCAAGCGCCAATCGAGACCCGACCTTAAGCAAGTGCTAGATGCCTATGCGCGTGGACATCGTAATTTCTCCTCTTATGACTTGAGTGCATTGGATTTACGAGAAGCGGATTTGTCGGGCGCAAATTTGCATGCGGCGAAGTTTCATCAGTCTGTTCTCAGTCGAGTCAATTTACAGAAGGCGGATTTGGGCGGCGCTGATTTTGGCCAGGCCAATCTGAGTGAAGCCGTTTTGAGAAATACAAATCTAGTCAGTGCCTTTTTGACGAATGCAGATTTGTCGAAGGCAGACCTTAGAGGAGCCAATCTCAGTTACGCCAACTTAAGTAATGCCAATCTCAAAGGCGCAAATCTTTGCGGTGCTGATTTGACGGGGGCCAAGGTGTCAGACGGACAGCTTGCTTTGGCAAAAACAAATTGGAAGACAGTTCATCCTCGGAAGAAACGAGGACTGTGGTAGGTTCATTACAGCCTTGCATTCGGAAGCGTTAGAACATTAAGGTTGCATGAAACGATCATCGTCTTTTAGAGAAAGTTCTCCGTCTGACAATCCAAGAAAAATACCGAAAGGTATGGATCCTGAGCTTTATAAGAGACTACAGGCTGAGGCCAAAGCACCCTATCGAGGACTGCGTCGATTTATTTATCTTGCGTTTGGGGCGTCTGGGCTGATTGGCGCATTTATATTCCTCGCGCAACTGATTTCTGGACAGGGAACGCAAGCTATTGCTGGGAACTTTGCGCTTCAGGTGGGTGTAGTGGCTTTGATGGTTTTTCTGCTGCGCATCGACCAGGATAAGTCTCAAGATTGATTTATCCGTGAGCTGTTGCTGAGCTTTTGAAGCCGTTACGTAACGCAAGAAAAGTTGTTGAAGCGCAGGATTTTGAAATCCTAAGAAAACATTATGTCTGAGCTGTTCAGTATTTTGCTCTGGCATTATAAGCAAGGTTGAAATGAGGCCAGCTTATATAAAGGTCTTAAAGATAAATCACTAAATACATCTGGGGCGTCAGTTCTTTGCAGGATTGACGCCCCCAGTCTATGGAATTGATATTTTGAGCTGGTGGATGAGTTGGATGCTGCTCTTCTAGTGCTAGACCCAGAATTTGATGTGGGTTTGTTTGTTCGACAGTTGATAGGGGTCGCCATCGTTTTCTAGGCAGTTTCGGATCGATTCAACAAAAATATGAATCGTATCGGAGGGCGTGTGTGAAAATTCTTGGCCGTACTTTTGAATCACTTCATTTTGAGTGGCGAGAATCTCAATGTCTTGCTGAATAATACGTTGTGCGGTCCACCCGACAAATGGGCGGGCGAACAGATTCCAGATGCCGTAGTTGTACGTCACGTCTGTATAGACCCGTGTTGATATTTCGGTTTCTGGGACAGACTGGCTAGTGATGATGAGTTTTCGGTGAGGCCCCATGTCGTACTCCACGCTGGTGACGTTGGGCATGTGGAAGCTGTCGGTGTGATAAATTTCGTGGCGATCGCCATTCAAAAACTGACTAAACCACCCAAGATTATTTGTTTCATTCTGGTAATTCACGATGACAGAACCGTTGCGTCGCTCAACGGTCATCTCAAGGGGTTGCTTGCGAATGCTGCGAAAGATTCCAGGATGGACGTAGACCGTGTGGGGAATGTCGATAAAGTTCTCCGCACAATTGGTGACGGTGTTCTGAAAGCAATTGATGACGCGAACGGTGGCCCAGCCTTTTTCCTGGTAGTGGGGCATGGGGAAGGGCGATAGAGCGATGGAGGTGTGGGGAGATGGGGACGTGAGGCGCACGTAGATGTAGCCATCTTGTTCGAGTGTGTCGTACCGGAGGGCTTGTCGTGTGGGGAGATGGGCGCAGTGGTCGCCTTCGGATGGCACAGCGGTGACGTGTCCTTCGTCGTTATACGTCCAGCCATGATACGGGCACTGGAGATGTCCCTTACAGACGCTGCCTGTGGAGAGGCGGCTGTTGCGGTGCATGCAGCGATCGCGCAAGGCAACAGGTTTGCCGTCTTCTCCTCGAAAGATGGCGAGCCATTCATTGAGTATGGTTCGGCTGAGAACGGTCTTTTCGGTGAGTTGGGTGCTGAGAGCGACGATGTACCAGAAGTCTTTGAAGGTCATGGGTGATGGGGTGGGGAGATGGGGAAATGGGGAGGTGGGGAGATGGGGAGCTGGGGAGATGGGGAGGCGGGGAGATGAAGGGATTAGGGGATGAGGGGGGCGATCGCCAGGTCACTCGCGACATCGAGTTGGCAGGCGAGACGGGCATTTGGACAATCGGGAGCCAGGATTTCTAGTAGTTCTTGCTCGTCTTCATTGGGAGGTGAGACTGTTCCTGTAACGTGAACCAGGCAGGTGCCGCAAATTCCAGTCCGGCACCCAAATAAAACGGGGGAGTTTTGTACGGTCAGCACATCGGCAAGGGGTTGGTGGGCTGCAACGCTGACCGAATCGAAGGAAGTATCAAGAAAAGAAAGGATGTGAGTCGTCATGGCAATGGTGTCTGATTTGACCAACGAGAAGGACTTAGCCGATTGACGTAAGCCATGTACTGGACGATGGGGGCGTCAATTTTGAGAAGTGACCTGGGAGCGAACTGGATGTTGTCGTAAATCAGTCCGTCTTCGTCGCGCAGGATGTAGTAGCACAGACGCGTCAGGTGTAAAAGGCATTGGGAGATGACAGTGCCCAGCACGCCCGGTCTTTTTCGAGTGACATAAATGGGTTGAATGCGCGTCTTCTGAATGCCTGTTTTGACATCGTTTACGGGCACGTAGGCGTAAAGCATGTGGAGTCTGGGAATGCGCTTGACGTCTTTCATGAGGGTCAGTAACCCCAGGCAGCCGTGGGCATATCGCATGGTGTAGGCGTAGCGATCGCCCAACACACGCCGCATCAACTTCTCTCGAAAGGTCGTATGCGGAAACTCTCCGCTGAGGGTGAAATCGATCACCGTTCCTGATGTATTTTCCTGGAGTTCAAGCTGCATTTGAATATTGAGCTTGTGGACGGTTTGGAGGTGCTGAGCATCAATTCCGTTCATCATGCAGATGTGGTGATGGCAGTGGCGTTCTAGAGGTCGATCTGCCAGGGCAACCATGTCCATTCCCTTCAACTCATCAAATTCAGCCACAGGTTCTGGGGCGATCGCCTCTGGATAGACCCAGATAAACCCGTATTTCTCTTCAGTGGCGTAGCTTTGAGTATGGGCACAGGTGGGGATGTGGGTTTGACAGGGAATATCGGCGCATTGACCCTGCCCATCAAACGCCCAGTGGTGGAAAAAACATCGGAGGGTGGTGCCATCAACGCGCCCAATGCCCAAATCCGTTCCCATATGGGGACAATATGCATCTAGAGCACGCACCCGTTTATCTGCCCCTCGAAACAGGACGATGCGCTGTCCGCAAAGCTCAATGGATTTGGCGGTTTCCTGCGGAACCTCTCGACTTGCACAAGCAATGTACCAGCCCTGGGCAATGACATTCCAGTTGTTGAAAATAGACGGTTGCTGAGCGTGACGGCACTCTGAGTTCATCAGGTTCATAGTGAAAAATCCATCATCTGCTTCATTCTAAGCGTCGTAAAAATGGACGTTCTGCAAGAAGTAGACAGCCTTTACATTGGCTGGGCGTGACGAAGGAGTAGGCGTGACAGTGGGGCGATCGCCTCTACTGACATATAGCGCTATACAGGAATGCCTCAGATTAATTTCTCATACATAAATAAAATGAATTTTCAATCTAGGGAACCCAATCTTTAACAAGTCGTCATGAATGTGTGATGAACTTTATAATTCCTTTACAAAAGGAAGGGATGCATATGAGAACCTTCAAAAATCAATCCTTGAATAAAAAAGTCTTGGCGCTTCTTGGTGCGACGAGTGCCAGTGTTTTAATCGGCTTGCCCGCATCAGCACAGTTTGCAAAGGCAGAGACTATCGAAAACCCAGCATCTGACGTAGCGCCCACATCGGTAACTCCGGTTCCGGCGGATATGCCTGGTTCTGTTGAAGCCGTCGATGCCCTGGAAGCTGGCGTGCCTGTTGACGCGCCCGATGCAGAGCCTTCTGTTGATGACGTGGATGCCGAGACTCCAGTCAGTGAGTTAGAAGAACCGATGCCTTCGTCTGACGATGAGCTTTCTCAAACTGAACAGCCAACACCTGCGATTGAAGAGCAGCCGATGGCGGAAGAGGAGCCCGTGACTGGAGAAGAGCCTCCAGTCGTTGGAGAGCCCATGCCCTCTGTAGAAGAAACCCCAGAAGCCTCTGTCGAGTCTAAGAAAGATTCGTTGGCTGCTGTTGCCGCGACTAATGAGTCGTTGAGCACCTTTGCGCTTGCATTAGAAGCAGCAGGGTTGACTGAAACATTTGCTCAACAAGGCCCGATGACGGTTTTTGCACCGTCAAATGAAGCCTTTGCTGCACTGCCTGCTGGTTTGCTCGATCAACTCCTCAGTGACCCAGAAACGCTAACGCGCATTCTGGCATTCCACGTCGTTTCCGGTGACATTATGTCGAATCAAATTCAATCCGGAGCGATTCCAACGGCAGAAGGGTCAACGGTGGATGTCCAAGCGGAAGAGGCTGGAATCACAGTTAATGGAGCGTCTGTTGTAGAGGCTGATCTTGAGGCGGAAAATGGCGTCGTTCATATTATTGATGAAGTGATTCTGCCGCCCGATCTCTAAGCATCGCTTTACACTGTCCCGACCACTTATCATCTATCGCTTTACGCTTTTGTGTTAAGGCATTCGATCGGCATGTTTCCCCTGCGCAGGATGTGTTTAGCGAGAACTTCATCCGATCCCCCTTAAATCCCTGCGCTTCGCGCCGCTAACGCTAGAGAAAAGGGGGACTTCGAGCCAGCACCCTTGGGAGCCCCCTTTTTAAGGGGGCAGCGACAGCGGGGGATCACACCGCCTCGGTAAACAGGTACCCCACGCAGGGGAGAAACATGCTCAACCCTTAATCCATAAGGCTATAGCGAGCGAAGAGTTAGTGAGGACAAAATTCGATGAAGGAACCCGTGTGCCGTGCGGGTTCCTTCTTTTTGAGCGTGACAGGGTTTTAGTGTTTGAGTTTCCACATACAGCTAGACACCACGTTCGTTGTAATATGCGCGACAACGGGAACAAGCAGGCTCCCGGTGATGACAGCTGCGCTGCCTAGTACCGCTCCGATAATGGTTGCCCAGATGATATAGGGCCAGTGTTTTGAACCGCTGTAGTGCATGGCTCCAAAACAGACACTGGAGATGAAAATGCCTCCGACGCCCACTCCAAATGCAGGCAGAACGACTCCCCGAAAAAGCAATTCTTCACTCAGTCCGGGTAAGAGCCCGAGCCAAATTAAGTCCGGCCATACTAGGGGGCGCAGCACCAGCTCTAAATACTCATCGGCACTTTTTCGATAGAGGGGCCATAGCCGATAGATAATGCCGCTCATGGCAGTGATGATGAGGCCGAGGGTGATTCCGAGAAGTCCGTTGAGCCCATTGAGCTGCACAGGAAAGAGAACCCCTGGAGCAAACGCCATCCAAATTCGGGCGATCGCCGCCAGAATGAGTGCGGTGACGATCATCGCCGATAGCACTTGAATGCGAGTCAGGGATTGGCCGTTGGTGTCTGGAGTTGGTGAATTTGCCACGAGAGCGATAGATAAAAATGAACGGTAAAGTTGGCGACCTCAGTTCAACGGCTTGATGGTGGGCAGGTGAGGCTGTAACGCAGTTGGACTGATGCCTGCTTTATGACTGACAAGAATGCCGATGGCTTCTAGATAGGATTGTACCCGGTAGGCTGGGATCATGAGTTGTTCAGAAGAGGCGTTCATTGTGGTCGTGTTGTCTGCAACGGTGATGATGGGGGTAGCGGCGTCGCTAAAGCTGAGAACAGCACTCCCTCCACAGGCGGTTTCTGGAATGACAACGGCGTTGACCTGATCCGCCCAAATGGTTTCGATGGGCGATCGCCCCTGAGATGAGGTCACAAACTGAGGGGCACGACTGAGTCCGGCCAGCACGCAGGGCAGAAAGGTGTAGCCGAGTTCTTCTGCCGCCGATCGCGGAGACACGTCAGGATCGGGGGGGAGCGGCGACAGGGCAGGAGCATGGGCACAGGGAACCTGAAAGGTGCGCACGATGAGATGACTGATGACGGCTTCTGCGCCTGCCAGGGGATCAACACCCTGCCCATGTCGATAGCTCTGGAGGGCATCGCTGTCTTCGTCATCGGGAAAACGGGCAACAACGGCGATCGCCTCGGCTCCGGCCTCATGAATCAGCTTTTTAGCGGCTCTCAAGAGACTGCCTGGATGTTGAATCGTGCCCCATGTGGCTCCCGAGGATGCCGTTCTCAACTCAACCCCCAGCGGCTGATCGGTCACCACGTAGTCGGTGAGCTGTAAGCCTAAGGTGGCACGAGCAGCATCTGCAGCTTGCAGATGACGGAGCCGCAGATCCGGCTCAATGGCCTGGTCGAGGAGAAGTCCCACCCGATTCTGGCAAACAGGGCGCAGTCCCCAGTGCCCCGCTGCAAAGTGATCCAGGCCATAGCCTTCGACATAGAGACTATTGGCCATCGGCCAGTAGAGTTGCGCCCCATTCATGACGTTGGGGTGAGTAATCAGTCGGTCAGCCACGTGGGCGATCGCCCGAGCAACGGGGAGTGCATCTCCGGCGTAGCCTCCAATGGCGGCTCCGATCCCCGTTGGGACAATGAGAACCACGGTGTAAGGTGCCTGGATCTGTGTCATGGGCCTACCGCATCGTGAATGACGACTGCCTCAACCCGAAGACTCTGCTTATCTAAATCAACGGCTGTAATGGCCCAGCGCAGCGGTTCACCATGTGCTTTCAACGCAGCTTCGATGCGTTCTCTCAGCGGTTGATGAGATGCAGTGAAACTCACCGATAGTTCCAGGAAAAGAGTTGTGATGGGAAAACGATCTTCTCCGTAAGCAATGGACATAAGCTCGGGTCACTAGTTCTGAAACTGTCCAAACTGGAGTTGATAGACGACATCTTCCTGGCTTGATTCAAGCTTGATGTCTGATTCTGGATAGGCACTACACAGTAGGGTATAGCCTTTGTCGCGAATATCTGGCCCTAAGCCCGCTGCATCACTCTGGTCAACGGTTCCACTGAGTACCTTTGCCGCACACGTTGTGCATACTCCCGCATTGCAGGAATAGGGCAGCTCAAGCCCCGATTCAAGGGCGGCTTCGAGAATCGTTTTATCTTTTGGAACTGAGATGGTAATGGTTTCTCCTTGATGGAGGATTTCAACTTGAAAGACTTCAGCCATAACGGTTTTGAATCAATGGATGAACGTTGGGTGCAGGTGCGATCGCCCAAAATCGCCATACAAACATAGCGTTGCCTCCCTATCATTTCATAAAAGGACGGCTTAACGCGACTGTCTAAAACTCGAATGCCAAACAGAAAAATGCCAAACAGAAAAGGTCGGCTCACCGGTTGTCCGCGTCTGAGGGATTATCGGTGATCCGACGAACAATCCAATAACTGATGGACAAGGCAAAGATCGCAACGCCTAACCCGATGAGTTCGTTGCCTCCGGCTTTTTCAAAGTCAAAGATGATAATTTTTCGGGCGATCGCCGTCAGGGAGGTGACAATCACCAGCTCAACTTGGACGACATGCCGCTTCAAGTAAGCCGTAATGTTTTCTAGAACTTCTAGCGCGATCAAGATAT
>JAYKJC010000182.1:0-7980 GCA_035285885.1 Leptolyngbyaceae cyanobacterium
AAGTCAAAGATGATAATTTTTCGGGCGATCGCCGTCAGGGAGGTGACAATCACCAGCTCAACTTGGACGACATGCCGCTTCAAGTAAGCCGTAATGTTTTCTAGAACTTCTAGCGCGATCAAGATATTGAGAAACAGACCAAAAATTTCAAACAGCGTGACCGTGAAAAAGCCCTGGGGTTCCGAAAAAATTTCTTGGGCTAGAAATAGGAACAGATCGACAACAGCAACGGCCAGGACAACCACCATTGCAATGGATAACGCCTTTGAAACAAGTGATTCGACGTGGCCGAGAAATTGAAGAAAATGGTCATCACTAAACAATGACCGGAGCCACTGGAAGAAATTTCGGTCAGTACTCATGGCTCGTTATCCTACACCCTCACTCAACCTATCACTGCGATACATTCAATCTCGACTTGAACGTCTTTCGGCAGTCGAGCCGCTTGAACACAGGCCCGAGCAGGAGCGATCGCTTCATCAAAATACTGGGCATACACTGCATTCATGGCTGAGAAGTCACCCATGTCTGCTAGAAAAACTGTGGTTTTGACGACGGCATCAAAGCCGACCCCTGCGGCTGACAAAATGGCGTTCAAGTTTTTCATCACCTGTTCTGTCTGACGAGTGACATCTCCCTCGCCCACAATAGAACCACTCTCGGGATCAAGAGCAATTTGTCCGGCTACGAAAAGCATTTGTCCGGTGGCGGCGATCGCCTGATTATAGGGACCGACCGGAGCTGGGGCTTGATCTGTTCGAATGACGCGTCGTTCCATACACCTTCCATTTATGACAAGATTCGAGGGCGAATGCCGTAGTGGCGATAGTACCAATAATCCTGCAAAATTTGGTCGTGATCGAAACACAACTTTTCAGGTTTTTCCCAGGGGTGATAGATCGCAAGGGCTTTTGCATCGTCTTGGGCCTGGGGAATGCCTGTAGCTGTTGCTAAAAAGACAATAGAGATGGTGTGTTTGCGATCGTCTCGTTCGGGATCAGAATAGACCTGAAATTGTTCCACCAGCGTTACGGAGAGGTTTGTTTCTTCTTTGGCTTCTCGACGCGCCGCTGTTTCAACCGACTCGCCATAATCTACAAATCCTCCGGGCAGAGCCCACCCATAGGGTGGATTCAGTCGTTCGATTAACACAATTGGGCGATGGGGCCGATCTACCATTTCAATAATGAGATCGACCGTTGGAGCAGGGTTGCGATAGGTCACAGCTTGTCTAATTCAGGTTTTGTCTCATCCATTATGGATGAACATTTCATGTAATCACATAACGACAGTGGTGTGGGATACATGTGCCCCACACCACTGTCGTTCATCAATCGTTAACCAAGGTGCATTGTTTCCAGAAAATTGTTGCCAGGAACTAGACCTGGCTATTCTTCAAGAGCTGCTTAACGGTTTTGAGTAATTCTGGAGGATGAAACGGCTTGGTGATGTAAGCATCGGCTCCTTGTTTCATGCCCCAATATCGATCAAATTCTTCGCTTTTCGTTGAGCAGACTAGAACTGGAATTTTCTTCGTGTTGGCTTTAATCCAGCGACAGAGTTCGTACCCATTCATTTCAGGCATGATCAGATCTGTGATGACAAGGTCAGGCAGTGCTCCTGCCTCAATAGTTTTCTGCGCTTCTTTTCCATTCGTTGCTTCGACAACCTCGATTCCGTTACTCTGCAGCAAATCGGAGAGCATCTTCCGCAATGTTTGGCTATCGTCCACAATCATAATTGTTTTCATGAATCCCACCTAACCCCGGTTTCCAAGCAGATAGCGATCGCTTGTACGTAGCCTTCACACTGGTTTTATGTGCGCTACGAAACAGTCACTCACACGTTCGGTAGATGTTTTGGTTCAGCCTAAGCCATCCCTAATTTAGGAATCAACGTTGTTGATCAATACCTGATTTTCGACACCCCTGCTTCTTAAGGGAGTATTCCCAGATTCAGGAAAACAAGCTTCATTGATTTTAACGACACCGAAAACTCCTAATGGATAGAGCATTTTGCCCAAATTTCGCCCCAAGAGTGAACCTCATTGTTGGAGGAAAGCCATGCAGGCACGGCTTTCCTCCAACAATATTCCATCAAGAAATGTGATCCAGACGTTGCTCCAATCGTGTAGCGCTATCGTACCGCAGTTCTTTAGGTTGCTACAGTGATCGCACTGTGCTGAATTCTTAATATTTCTTGGACTCTGTATATTTTGAACTTGAGATGTTGCGAATACGGGTATGCAATCCTTGGAATAATCTGAAATCGTCCTGCCCATCAGACGAACAGTCGCTACACTGTTTGTGTCACAGGGTTTGTGCCATAAGGTCGTAAGGTCTTTGTAGAGCCTAAAGTTGTGTGCAGATTGAAGCTGGGTTGCAACGCTCATTCACCTATGGCTAGATGTCAGAGGTTCAGGCTGTGTTTAACTTAAACATCGAAATTAATATTGTTAGTCACTCATTTTTACTGGAGGCTTGACCATTTCTATGGATGCTAATGCACTCTGGCAACGCTACAAAAAATGGCTCTACTACCATGAAGGGCTTGGACTCTATGTGGATGTTAGCCGCATTCGATTTACCGATGAGTATGCGTCCATGATGATGCAGAAGTTTGAGAAGGCGTTTGCGGACATGGAGGTTTTGGAGAGAGGGGCGATCGCCAATCCAGACGAGCAGCGCATGGTCGGTCATTATTGGTTGAGAGCCCCGGAGCTAGCCCCAACGTCCGATCTCAAGAACGACATTGTTGAAACGCTAGAAGCCATTGAGACCTTTGCCCGAAAAATTCATGCAGGCGAGACGTTGCCGCCCCAGTCACCCAAGTTCACAGACGTGCTCTCCATTGGCATTGGCGGGTCAGCCTTGGGGCCTCAATTTGTGGCTGAAGCCCTTGGAGCCACGAACCCGCCGATGGCGATCCACTTCATCGATAACACTGACCCTGCGGGCATTGATCGAACCCTGGAGAAACTGAGGGATCGGTTGTCCAGCACGCTCGTGATCACGATTTCAAAGTCTGGAGGAACTCCAGAGACCCGCAACGGCATGTTGGAAGTGAAGCATGCCTATGAGGTGCGAGGACTTAACTTTGCTCGTCATGCGGTTGCTGTTACTGGTGTAGGCAGCAAGTTAGATGAGCAGGCTAAGCGGGAAGGTTGGCTGGCTCGATTCCCCATGCATGACTGGGTTGGTGGACGCACATCAGAATTGTCAGCGGTTGGACTCCTCCCTGCCGCCCTGCAAGGCATCGATATTCGTGCCATGCTAGATGGCGCGAAAGAAATGGACGTTGCGACGCGCGATCGCTCCCTCGAAAATAATCCCGCTGCGCTTCTGGCTCTGGCGTGGTATTTCGTCGGCAGTGGCAAAGGTGAAAAAGATATGGTTGTCTTGCCGTATAAAGACAGCCTCTTGCTGTTTAGCCGCTACCTCCAGCAGTTAGTCATGGAATCTCTGGGCAAGGAAGAAGACCTGGATGGTCATACGGTCTACCAGGGCATTGCTGTCTATGGCAACAAAGGTTCAACCGACCAGCATGCGTATGTGCAGCAGCTCCGAGAAGGGGTGAATAATTTCTTTGTAACTTTCATTGAAGTTTTGGGCGATCGCTCAGGAGATTCTATTCAAGTAGAACCTGGCGTCACCAGTGGCGACTACTTGTCTGGCCTGCTGCAAGGCACCCGTCAAGCCCTCTATGAAAACCAGCGAGATTCCATTACCGTCACCATTCCCCAAGCCGATGCTCGATTGATAGGGGCGCTCATCGCTCTTTATGAACGAACTGTCGGCTTCTATGCCTCCCTGGTGAATATCAATGCGTATCACCAACCCGGTGTTGAAGCAGGAAAGAAAGCCGCTGCTTCTGTTCTAGATTTGCAACGACAGGTTGTCGATGTGCTGAAGTCCAGCGGTTCGGCGCTGTCACTAGAATCATTGGCAACGAAGGTGGGTCAAGCAGAAAGTGTCGAGACGATTTACCGAATTGTTCGTCATTTGGATGCCAACGGTCGGGGCGTGAAGCTAACGGGCGATCGCTCAAAGCTTGACAGCTTGATGGTCTCGAGTACTTAATCAAATATCAAAACCCCTCCGAAACCCCTGTCAGGGGGTTTCGGAGGGGTTTTGAGAGTTACAAGGCATAGAATTGATGAAGGCGGGATGTCCACTGATGCCAGTAGTCTTTCAATGTTTCAGCATCAAACCAAAAGACTTCAGCGTCTTGATCGGGAACGGCGTTAATTAAGACCGCTTCTTTGAGGTGAATGTCATGGTCTGAATACACGTGGTTTGCGGCACCGCAGTACGCTGCAAGTTGGAGCGGATTGTCGTAGAGGCGCTGAATGGTTTGTTTGGGGCGATCGCTCGTTTTCCAGTCGATAATGCACGGAACTCCCTGATAGCTGGCAATACAGTCAATTCGCCCCGCATATCTCAAGTCATAGTGAAAGACTGCGCCTTCGACTAATCGGACATTGTCTAAATGCTGAAGCACAGGTTCTAAACTCGTCCAATAAGGTTTGGCTGCATCTGGGCACTCATCTGCCTGGCCTAATAAATATTTTCGTAAATGAGCATGGGTTTGGGTTCCTCTTCGGCTTGCTTGCCCTGAAATGCGCTTTGCTTCTGTGTATCCAATGCGCTGTTGCCACTGTCTGAGTGCTTGCCGATCTTCCAGGGATTTCGTCGCGTTGAGGATCGTGCTGACACTGGGCAATCGCTTTCCAGACGGATCGACCAGATAACTCCGGCCCTTGTGTCTAGAGGACGAGGCAGAAATTGAAGGAAGTAAGTTTTTAGGCATGCAATGTCGTATCATTACGTACAGGCTCAAGATTAGTGTCAAGAAAAGTAAATATCTGCTGCGTTGCGGTTGGTTAACTCTTTGCCATCCTCTAATTGATGGCGCTATCATGAACTCGGATTAGATTGTCGGTTGATAAGTATTTGCTAGCATTGCTAAGGACAATTGCATTGTTTCGAGAAGTATCCGTTAGTGGCTTACCTCCGAATTCCGATCTCTACACATTATCTCTCCCCTGGAGGCTAAGCTGAATGACTGTTTATGTAGGTAATCTGTCCTATTCTGTGACAGAAGACGATTTGAACCATGTCTTTGCGGAGTATGGTTCTGTAAAGCGCGTCAAAGTGCCTGTTGACCGTGAGACTGGTCGCGTTCGAGGTTTTGCATTTGTTGATATGTCATCAGATGACGAAGAAACCGCAGCCATCGAAGATTTAGATGGTGCAGAATGGATGGAGCGCGTTCTCAAAGTGAACAAAGCCAGACCCCGTGAAGAACGCCGCTCTTCTGGTGGCGGCGGTGGTTGGAACAATAACCGTAGCTTTTCGAACCGCTATTAATCGAACTGCTATTGATTTGTGAGCCGCTACTAACCCGAGTTTCTTTTTGAAGCTGTCTTGACTATTACTTCTGTAAGTTAAGTGATGTTGCGAAGCCTGGAAGTCGTTCATTCGATTCCCAGGCTTTGTGCTGAAGGGACTTTTATTCTGGGACAACGCTATGTGTCGGTTATTGGGCTACATCGGCGCACCCGTTCAGTTGGATCGGCTGCTGTACAAGCCTGAACATTCGCTGATTGTTCAAAGCTATCAACCTCTGGAAATGACGGCAGGATTAGTGAACGCCGACGGATTTGGGGTTGGATGGTACCACCCTGTTCGTCGCGATTATCCTTATGCCTATCGCAATGTGATGCCGATTTGGAATGACACGAATTTGCCTGCGTTGAGTCGATATGTGGAGTCAAAATGCGTGGTTGCCAGCGTCAGGAGTGCAACTCCCGGACTAGCGGTGAATCTCAGTAATTGTCCACCGTTTCAAGATAAACACGTGTTGATGGTTCACAATGGGTTCATTGAAAATTTTCGAAAAACGCTGTACCGGCCACTGCGCGATCGCCTTTCCGACGACATTTATGGTTCGATTGAAGGCAGTACCGATTCTGAGCATCTCTTTGCCCTGATTCGACAAAGCTATGAAGCGCATGCACAGCCTTCGCTAGAGCAAAGTTTGCGTCACGTTCTACAGATGGTGTTTGATCTGGCCGATAATCGGATTACGGTTGGCGCTAATCTGATTCTCAGTGATGGCGATCGCCTGGTGGCCTGTCGAGCCTCAAATGTTACGCCAGTGCCCACGCTTTATTGGCTCGCGAATGATGAACGGTATCCCCAGTCCGTACTGGTTGCTTCTGAACCGTTGTTTACTGGGCCGTGGCAGCCCGTTCCCGAACACAGCATCTTGACCGTTGATTACTCGCTCAATGTTGACATCCAACCCATTTTCTAAAGCATCATCGGACTCTCCGATCTCCTTATCTTCATCCCAGAATCTTCGTGAATCCCTTCGTATCGCTTTCGAGCACTGTCGTCAATCCACCTTCGACTTTATCCGCACCGTTGACCCATCCCTATTTTGTCGGCAGGCCCATTCTGATTTCAGTCCGATCGGGTGGCATGTGGGACATATCGCCTACACTGAAGCGTTATGGATTCTGGAGCGATTCGCGCGGAAGTCTCCGATGTTTCCTGAGTATCATCGATTGTTTGCAGCGGATGGCTTGCCCAAGGCTGAACGGCAGAATTTACCCGATTGTCAAACACTGTATGACTACCTTAATGATGTTCGCCAGGCTGTTTTCGAGTATCTGGAGGTCGCGCCCATTGAGCAACAGCAGCGCATTTGGTGGTTCTTAGTTCAGCATGAAAGTCAGCACTGCGAAACCATGGCTCTGATTATGGAGCTTTTGCGTGTTTCTCACCCGCTTCCCTCTGTTATTGGAGATGCAGCGATTGAAGTTTCACTGATTACAGATTCAGCGATTGAGAAGATCTCTTCATCTGCTTCTCAGATCGCCGCTTCTCAGTCTGCAATGGATCTCATGTGCTACGTCCCCCAAGGCTCAGTGTGCATCGGTAGCGACGATCGTTGTGCCCTTGACAACGAGCAACCGTCCTACAGGGTGGATTTAGATGCATTCTGGATTGATCGCTATCCTGTCACCTATCAGGATTTTCAACGTTTTATCGATGCGGGCGGATATGAAGAGGCTCAATGGTGGTCTCCTGAGGGGTGGGCATGGCTGCAAGACCATCCGGTAGCGTATCCCCTGTATGGAGAGCGGAACGATGAGGCTCGCATGTCGCGCCAGAGCAATCATCCTGTGTGTGGGGTGAACTGGTATGAAGCAACGGCGTATGCAGCGTTTGTGGGTAAGCGACTTCCCACAGAGGCCGAATGGGAAAAAGCAGCCCGATGGGAGCCATCGACAGGAATGACACGGCCCTATCCGTGGGGCGAGGACTTTCCGACTCAGCAGCTCTGTAATCATTCCCATCATGTGGGTTCAACAGCCGAGGTCACGCGCTATCCCGGTGGAGCCAGTCCTGTAGGGTGCATGGACATGCTCGGCAACGTGTGGGAATGGACGAGCAGTAAGTTTGAAGGCTACGAGGGATTCAAACCATTTCCTTACGTTGGCTATTCTCAGAGCTACTTTGATGGTCAACATTATGTCTTGAGAGGAGGAAGTTGGGCAACGCGACCGTGGGCACTCCGTCCGTCCCTCCGCAACTGGTATCATCCGTGGGTGCGTCAGATTTTTGCTGGATTTCGGTGTGCGTCTAGTTACCCACCTCAGTAAGAATTGTTAGTAAGAGTTGTTTAAGGGGATGGGTTAATACAGTTCATACTTCAGCAGTCGGCATTCAATAGAGCCGTTGTACACAACGATGCGTCGGGCGGGCTTGAGGCCAATCCGTTTGGCTAACTCAAGATTGCCGCACAAGACATAGGCCGTCCAGCCTTTAAAGTGCTGCTTAAAGACATCTCCCATCAGCTTGTAGAAATCTCCCAGGTCTTGGGCGTTGCCAATCCGTTCTCCGTAGGGTGGGTTGCAGATCAGAACGCCATGTTCAGCCGGAGGATAAGCGTCTTGAATGTCCTGTTGAA
>JAYKJC010000183.1:0-4833 GCA_035285885.1 Leptolyngbyaceae cyanobacterium
GTACTGCCCGCAATGCGCCAGTGCAAGAATTTTTCAAACATTCGAGCATAGGCAAAGGCACTCGCATCTGCCGAAATTTGGTCGTCATAGTAATCGGTCACGATGCCAATATCATCATCACACGGCCATATCAGTGGCACAACAAGAATGCTGCCTTTAATGCCAGTGGTTGTCGTGTCAAACAGGGATTGCAAGTTCGCCGCTTGAGGAAAAATACTCGGTTCTGGCAAATTATTAAATCCATGAATGTAAAGCAGGATTTGATCGTAAGGGGCTGCCTTGAGTTCGCTAAAAAAGGCGGTACTGCCAATCTCGGTATAGTCGCCCGCTCCATTTCGCCAACAAAAATAGATGGATTGTTCTGCCTGATTGTCTTTTAGGTCAAAGCTGATAGAGCGAGGCACATCTATCGAGCCGTCTTCGCGATAGGGGGTCGGTCCTTCATTCAGTACGCGATTGGTCACAAACAACATCGTGCGTTCTATCCCTTTAGCTGTTGCCTTTCAAAAAATAAATTCGCGCACCAGAAAATGACGAAACAATCAGAGGAATCGTAATCTTTTGATAATTTTATTTACACTGTTTAGAAGGCAGAACAATACGGTTTTGGGATAGGCGAACAATTACATTTCCCGCTCGTCGTAGATTTTTTAGGAAGGCTCGAATGTTGACCAATGCTCAGCGCTCCAAGCTTGACGAAACAAGCGATACTTTCTTCTATGGAATGCCTCGGTTTGTGACGCATGTGGACGAGGGGTTTATTCAGCGGCTGACTGATGTGTATCGGGAACGGTTGAACCCTCACACTCGTGTATTTGACATGATGAGCAGTTGGGTGTCTCATTTGCCGGACGATTTAGAGTTTGATCACATCGAAGGTCACGGCATGAACGCAGATGAACTGGCTCGAAATCGACGGCTAGATCACTACTTTGTTCAGAACTTGAACGAGAATCAGCAGTTCCCTCTGGACGATGAGTCATTTGATGCGGTTTTGAATGCCGTATCAGTCCAGTATTTGCAATACCCAGAAAAGGTCTTTGCCGAGATTCATCGCATTCTGAAGCCGGGGGGCGTTGCGATTATCAGCTTCTCAAACCGGATGTTCTACCAAAAAGCGATTCAGCAATGGCGAGACGGTTCTGAGTCGGGTCGGGTGGAATTGGTGAAACAGTACTTCAATGCGGTGCCAGGGTTTACGACACCAGAGGCGATCGCCCAACCCTCCTCCGTTCCCCCGATTTTGCAGATGTTGGGAATGCCTGGGGGCGACCCATTCTATGCGGTCATTGCGCACCGTCGCGTATCGTCATCCGATTCGACCAATTAACGTCATCGGATCGTCCTGCGTGAATTCTCTTCCGTGCGGAATATTTGTCATAACCGCTTCGCCTGTAATCATGGGACTATAATCTGTTAGGCGCAAGCGTGAGTAGCGAGGATCAAGGACATGGCGGGGACGATTCTGCTGGTGGATGATGAGCCAGGCTTAAGAGAAGCCGTTCAGGCGTATTTAGAAGAAAGCGACTTCACGGTACATGTCGCGAGTAACGCAACCCAAGGGTGGGAGTTGCTTCAGCAAGTATCGCCTGACCTTGTAATTTCTGACATCATGATGCCCCAGGTGGATGGGTACCAATTTTTGCAGCAGATGCGAGATGACCCTCGATACAAGGCCATGCCCGTTATCTTTCTCACCGCACGGGGAATGACGAGCGATCGCATCGAGGGCTATCAGGCGGGATGCGATGCCTATCTTCCAAAGCCATTTGATCCCGATGAGTTGGTGGCGATCGTGCAGAGCTTGCTAAATCGGCGGGCTGCTGTGCAATCCTCTGGCGATGGAGATGTGCCGGATATTGCTGAGATGGCGCGTCAAATCGCAGAAATTAAAGCGATGCTGTCACAGAAAGGGGGAATCGCCCAAACTCCGCCTCCCATCAAAATTGATTTCACCCCTCGGGAGCAAAGCGTTTTGGAGCTGGTCGCAGAGGGATTGATGAATAAGGAAATTGCGAAGCGTTTAGACACCAGCGTTCGTAATGTTGAAAAGTACGTTAGCCGTTTGTTTAGCAAAACGGGCACCAGCAGCCGCACGGAGTTAGTGCGCTACGCCCTGGAGCACGGATTGACTCAGTAACGGTATCGTCAGAACATCATGGATAGAGACGTTAGAATAGTTGCTTGCGATCGCTGCATGAGGAACATCCGCTATGTGTGGCTTTTTGTACCGCCTCAGTCAATTCAGAATCATGAGAGTTTCTCCGCTGTTTGCGACCTTTCAAGTCGCCAGTTCTGCCTCTGTTGACGAGTTGTGGCGCAAGGTTGTGAACCTTGCGGATGTCTCATGGCACCCGATGCTGTCGAGTACCAACGTTCCTCAGGGGTTAATCCCAAAACCCGGCTTGATTTACCAGGCAGTGACTCGGTTTAGCCCCTTTCCAATTCGGATTTTTGTGGAGCGAGTGGATCATCGAGAACGCCTGAGCTTCAGAATCATGGCGGTTCCAGGCGTTGAAGAACGCGTCACCTATCAGGTTGAATCCACCGTTTGGGGCACACGGGTCTCCTATTCTGTGACCTTGAAAGGATGGCTCTCGCCTCTGATTTGGTCGTTTGTGCGTCCGCATGCGGCTCAGGTCGCCGCTGCCCTGGTTCAAGCCGCAGAAACAGCAGCGACTCAACGGCTTTTGCCCCGAGTACCCGGTCAGCGAAAACGCCCTAAGCATAACTTTCATGAATTGCTGAACATTGCGATGCTAGCGATCGGTCTATTCGAGTGGGTCTAACAGCATCAATTGAGATGATTAGATTTTTATGTTTTCCCAAAAGCTGAAGTCGGGGGCGCTAACGGTAAGATGAATAAGGGTTAACGAGCGTTACCGTTTGTTTTATTCGATTACTCTGCTGTTTGGGATTGATGAATGACTGTTGAAACCAGTGCTGTGCTTGAGGTTTTGAAACCTGTCCAGGACCCTGAGCTGCAAAAAAGTCTTGTCGAACTGAATATGATTCGTAATGTTCAGGTGGACGGAGGGGACGTCAGATTTACGCTTGTGTTGACGACGCCAGCCTGCCCGTTGCGAGAATTCATCGTTGAAGATTGTGAGAAAGCCGTCAAAACATTACCGGGGGTCGAAACCGTCAAGGTAGAGGTCACGGCTGAAACCCCTAAGCAAAAGGGATTGCCCGATCGCCAAGGCATTGAAGGCGTTAAGAATATCATTGCGGTATCAAGCGGGAAAGGCGGTGTTGGCAAGAGCACAGTTGCGGTCAACATTGCGGTGGCACTCGCAGAGTCCGGCGCAAAAGTTGGGATGTTGGATGCTGATATCTACGGGCCAAACACGCCAACGATGTTGGGGCTCGCCAATGCCAATGTGATTGTGCAAGAGGGCGATCGCGGTCAACAGGTGCTCGAACCCGCCTTTAACTACGGGGTTCGTCTGGTGTCGATGGGCTTTTTGATTAATCCTGATCAACCTGTCACCTGGCGAGGCCCCATGCTCGATGGCATGATTCGCAACTTTCTCTATCAGGTGCAGTGGGGTGAGTTGGATTATCTAATTGTCGATATGCCACCCGGTACGGGAGACGCGCAGTTGACGATGGCGCAGGCGGTTCCTATGGCGGGCGCAGTCATTGTCACCACCCCTCAGTCGGTGTCGCTGCAAGATGCGCGACGAGGACTAAAAATGTTTCAGCAGCTCAAGGTGAATGTGCTGGGCATTGTTGAGAACATGAGCTACTTTATTCCGCCCGATCTCCCCGATCGCACCTACGACATTTTCGGTTCTGGTGGCGGGCAGCGCACCTCAGAAGAATTGGGCTTGCCGTTGTTGGGGTGTGTGCCACTGGAAATCGATCTCCGGGTGGGCGGCGATGCGGGGATTCCGATTGTTGTGGACAAACCGGAGTCTGAATCAGCTAAGGCGTTACGGGCGATCGCCCAACAGGTTGCCGCTCGTGTCTCAGTTGTTGCTTTGAGCTAAGAGACTACGCAGATCACCAGCACGAGCATGTGGGGAGTAGGTTCACTCGATTTACCTTTTCAAAAGGAGAACATCATGACCCTCACCGTTGAAGACCTCAAGCGGTTTCAAAATCACCACCCTGAACACCGCCTAGAACTGGTTGATGGAGCCATTATTGTCATGAGTCCATCTGGATTTGAATCCGATGAAATTGCCGCTGCTATTATTGCTCAGCTCTGGGCATGGGTTCGACCCCGCAAGTTGGGGCGGGTGGCAGCCTCCAGTGCGGGTTACGTTCTTCCGAATGCGGCTGCGGACACCCGTGCTCCCGATGCCTCCTTTGTTAAAGCAGAACGAATGCGGCGCACCACTGAAGATTTTGCCAACCTTGTTCCTGATCTGATGTTTGAAGTCCGTTCCAAAACCGATGACCTGGATACGCTCCGCGCCAAGATTCGGCAATTTCTCGACCTTGGGACGACGGTGGGTGCCTTAGTAGACTATCAGACCCAGACGATTGAAGTGTATCGGCAGCAGGGAGAAGCAGTGACGCTACAGAATGGCGATCGCTTCACCGTTCCTGAACTCCTCCCTGGCTGGGAAATGGAGGTGTCGAGTATCTGGGCACCCGAGTTTGATTAGAGTCACGATAGCTGCACTAAAAGGAGAGTCATTACCCTCCTTTATAGCGCTATGCGCGTCGGTTAAGTACAGTTGTGCTTAATGCGATTGCAAACCGCTGTATTGTGCAGAACAGAGGCATCTTGACATTGCAGAAGATGTTCTGGAAACGGAGAGTTTTGAGAAAGTAGACGTGCCTAAGGTTTAAGAATTTCAGCGTTGCTGAATTAATCGAGGT
>JAYKJC010000184.1:0-5058 GCA_035285885.1 Leptolyngbyaceae cyanobacterium
GGTTATATTCAGGTTTTTGATTCTGGGGTTGAAGATCTTTGTGATTTCTATGAATGGGGAACGATTGAAAAAGGTTTAAGACATCAATTTAATGAGTATTCGCTTGTCGTTGATGAGCACGTATTAGGCAAGGTGTTTCTTCCAAAGAAATACATAGAGTCCCAAGCCCTTTTCTTTCCAGAACTCTTAGCCACGTGGTTGCACTATGTGGCGATCGCCCTTCGCAACACTGAACAACTGGAAGCCTTGAGACTTCAGACCATCACCGACCCATTAACAGGGCTTTTTAACCGCCGCTACATGATGGATATCCTCACCCGATTAACCCTCAGTTTGAGTGAGACTAATTCGGTGGGTGTGATGATGATTGACTTAGACCATTTCAAGGCAATTAACGATACCTATGGGCATCAAGCCGGAGATTCGGTACTCAAAGATTTCAGTTGTTTCTTAAGGGGAATGGTTCGTCCGACTGACATTGTATGCAGGTATGGCGGAGAGGAATTTGCATTAATTCTTCCTAGAACTCCTTTGAGCACGGTTTGTGAACGGGCGGAGCGAATTTGTAGGGGGTTGAGCTATCTCACGATGAAACACGATCATCAGACGATTGGGCACATTACGGTTTCCATCGGAATTGCTGTCTTTCCAGACGATGGTCTGAGCGCAGCAGAATTAATTCAGTCAGCAGATCGGGCGCTTTATCGGGCGAAGTCATGGGGACGCAATCAGGTTGTTGCGGCCTCAAGCGGTGTCAATCTTAAACACGTTAGGATTAGCCCAGCATGATTCACAGCTAGGATTTGACTAGGCATTCATGGGCAAGAAAAAAGCGACTGATCCGCGTCTCGCACCGATTCTGGACTGGTTTAAGGCTCAAGGATGGAAACCACTGCCATTCCAAACAGAGGCATGGGAGGCTTTTCTGTCCGGACATAGCGGCATGATTCAGGTGCCGACGGGGTCGGGAAAGACCTATGCGTCGGTGATGGGGGCGATCGCCCAAATGCTTTCTGAGTCCCAATCTGGGCTGCAACTCCTCTACATCACCCCCCTCCGTGCCCTTTCCCGTGACATTGAGCAGTCTATTCTGCGGCCCATTCAAGAGATGGGATGGGAGGTGCGGGTGGAGTGCCGAACAGGAGACACGAGTTCTTCTAAAAAGAGTAAGCAACTCAAAAATATGCCCCACATTCTCATCACCACCCCGGAATCTTTGTCGGTGATGTTGTCTTACAAAGATACGCAAAAGCGATTTGGGTCTCTCCGAGCGGTGGTTTTGGATGAATGGCATGAACTGATGAGTTCTAAACGGGGCACCCAGACAGAGTTATGTATGGCGCAGTTGAGGGCGATCGCCCCAGCCATGCGTATCTGGGCGGTGTCGGCAACGTTGGGCAATCTGGAAGAGGCCGCACAGACCGCAGTGGGATTGACCACCCAACCTGTGATTGTTCAGTCTAACCTCAAGCGCGAAACGGTGATTCGGAGTATCTTACCCGATTCTGTAGATTCCTTTCCCTGGGCAGGTCATCTTGGATTGCGGATGTTTCAGGAGTTGGTGGATGCCCTGGATATTGAGATTTCGACGCTGATTTTTACGAATACGCGATCGCAAGCAGAGCGGTGGTATCAGGCCATTCAGTTTGCAATGTCTGAGGAGGGCGATCGCATTGCGCTTCATCATGGGTCGATTGATGTGAAAGAGAGAGAGGCGATAGAAGCAGGCGTGAAGAACGGCTCGGTGAAATGGGTTATCTGCACCTCATCGCTGGACTTGGGCGTAGACTTTCAGCCTGTAGAACGGGTGGTGCAAATTGGGAGTGCAAAGAATCTGGCGCGTTTACTTCAACGGGCAGGGCGATCGGCCCACATTCCTGAGGGTACCTCCGAAATCTTTTTCTTACCTACGAATGCGCTGGAACTGCTGGAGATCTCAGCCTTTCGCAACGGCCTGGCTTCTGGCGATATTGAAACCCGTCGCCCCCTCTACAAACCTTATGACGTGCTGGTTCAGCATCTGGTCACCCTCGCCTGTGGAGACGGCTTCAAGCCGGAGGACATTCTCAATACTCTCCACACAACTGTTTCTTATCAGGATTTTACCGAAGACGAACTCGGCTGGATTCTAGAATTTATCGAAAAAGGAGGCCGTTGTCTCAGTGCCTACCCCCGTTACCAGAAAATTACGTTAGAAGACGGGGTGTATCGAGTGACGGACACCGCTATCTCGCGGATGCACCGCATGGGCATCGGCACCATCACCTCCAATCAAGCCATGAAGATGGTTTACACCAACCGCAAAGAAATCGGCATCGTTGAAGAGAATTTTGTGTCTAAGCTTAAGAAGGGAGATGTGTTCTTTTTTGCGGGGCGACAGCTAGAGTTCGTCATGACCAAAGATATGATGGTTTACGTACGAAACACGAGTAAGAAATCCACTATTACTCCCATCTGGGGGGGCGGGAACCTGGCCATTTCTGACACCCTGAGCACTCACTTGCGACGAGAAATTGCGTCTGTTCGTAAAGATGTGGCTCCCAATGAAGAAATCGAATGCATTCGCCCCATTCTTTCGGCCCAGTCGTTTGTTTCTTACTTACCGAGTGAAACGGAGCTGCTGATCGAATGCTGTAAAACCCGTGAGGGACAGCATTTGTATGTCTTTCCCTTTGAAGGACGGTTTGTTCACGAAGGACTGGGGTTCCTGTGGGGCTATCGGTTTGCGAGTCAGAAAAACGCTACGTTCACGATTTCTGTGAATGATTATGGATTCGAAATCTTAGCTCCAAAGGGATATCCCTTTCATGACCTGTTTTCAGAAGAGTTTTTCAGCCTGGAGAATCTGGTTGAAGACATTAAAAGCAGCCTCAACATTTCAGAACTGACCCAGCGCAAGTTTCGGGGAGTGGCTCAGGTGGCAGGATTGGTGTTCAAAGGCTACCCGTCTTCGCGCAAAACATCGAGTCAGCTTCAGGTTAGTTCTTCGCTGATTTATGAGGTGTTCACTAAGTATGAACCGGAGAATTTGTTACTCAAGCAGGCTGAACGAGAAGTCCTGGAGAATCAGTTGGAAACCCATCGGCTGGTGCGATCGCTCTCTCAACTCCGCCAGTTTGATGTTGTCTGGAAGAATACCTCACGGCCATCCCCCTTCGCCTTTCCGCTACTGGTCGAGCGGCTCAATTCTCGCATGTCGAATGAGACGCTGATGGAACGCATTGCCCGGATGAAAGCGCAATGGGATAAGGACAGTGCGAAATCATCCTCCTCTACAAATTAAACGGAGTTGGATGCTGCCGCCATTTCAATTTTCGTTTCATAAAATTGGCGAGCCACGCCTCCCAGCACCTGGATCAATGCGGCATTACTCGATGCGCCTACCGCCACACCTACGACCGGAATCAATTCGACAAAACTCAACCCCGCCTTAATGGGCGTTCCCGTGCCTAGAGAGAGTCCGTAAATCGCGATGACTTCTCCCCTGCGCACGGAATCTCGAAGGTCAAAGCCATAGACCGCAGCTATCCTGTACACCATTTCGGCCTGGAGCTTGGTCACAGCCGCTAAATCTACCGCAAACAGGGCGAGCGCGATGGGAGGAATGATGTTGGTCAAAAATCCAACTTTTGCCGCTTCCATGGAAGTTTCGTTGATGACCCGCTGGGCGATCGCCCACCTCTCCTCCATCGGAAACTGAGACTTGAGCCGCGTCACATCTGCTTCAGCTTTCGCAATATCGACCTGTCCAATGCCAATCAACAACCAATTCAGCCCCGGAATCTTCGCAAGTGTCTGGACAAAGGAATTTTCGGAAATCGGCGCGACGGTTTTCCCAATGACTTCGGTGGCTTGTTCAACGGTGAGGTGAGCCGATCGCCCCAATTCCTGGCTGATTCCAACGGCGGATTTTACTGCATCTTGAAAACTATTCATGGCTTGCATCGTTAACGGCTATGGACTTCGCAAAGAATCGTCACCACACGTTAGAGGATGAGAGAGCGAGTTGCCAAGCATCCAGCGATAGAACTCCACCAAAAGACGATCCATTTAACGAAGTGGACGTAGGTCGATACGGCGATCGCCAGGTCAGGGCTACACTGAAAAATGATGCAAAGTTGATAATAATGATAGGTGCTGTCACAGGTGAGAACACTGCACGGTTGACAGCGAGAAACCCTTACCAAGGAATGAAGACTACACCATGAAGCGATCGCTTTACACTCTACTCGCCACACTGCTGATTGCTGGATGCGGAGCATCCGAAGTCGATACGACGAACTCTTCCAGCGACGCTCAAGATTCGGCTCCCCAACAAGAATCCGTGTCAGAGCCCGATGCTCAAGACACGGTCGATTCGTCCGATGCTTCTACGGATTCTGAGTCATCGTCGGCAACACTCCCTATCGATGATTTTGAGATCATCCCCGGAGAAAAATTTAGTTTCGTGACAACGGCCACAACGCGCCAAGACCTCGCTGAGCAAGTAGGCGAGGCGCAGCTCGTTGACGAAGACGTTCATATCGGCGAAGGGTTTATGGAACCCGGAACGACGGTCAACTTGGGAGATTACTCCTTCAAAATTGTCTGGGCTGACGACAGTCGAACCACACCCATTGAAGTGCGTGAGCTTGGGCCGGCATGGGAACTGCCTGATGGCATTCAACTGGGAATGTCATTTTCTGAACTGCAAGAGACGCTGGGTGAGTTTGAAATTTTTGGCATGGGGTGGGACTACGCAGGAACGGTATTGCTCGATAACACCTCCCTCGACGCCTACAGAGAAGACCTTATCCTGAGAATGGAACCCGCTCCGGGAGCAGCCGAATCTCATTCAGATGACTTTCAAGCTGTCCTCGGAGATGCCCTATTTGAGTCTACGAATCCCCACCTTGCTCCCCTCGACCTGACGCTAGAGGAAGTCATCGTTTACCTCGATTAATTCAGCAACGCTGAAATTCTTAAACCTTAGGCACGTCTACTTTCTCAAAACTCTCCGTTTCCAGAACATCTTCTGCAATGTCAAGATGCCTCTGTTCTGCACAATACAGCGGTTTG
>JAYKJC010000185.1:0-3004 GCA_035285885.1 Leptolyngbyaceae cyanobacterium
TCGCCGCTTTCTGAAGGATGCGTCAAGGCTTGAGCCTGAAGGAACGATGATGACGTTGCCTCTAGAGTGGCACCACTGCCTGACCGCTGAGAAGGCTCGCCCTTCTCCGATACTTCTGGACCGGAGGACATTTCCGGTACTTGAGCAGGCCGACGCCCCTCTTCTTGAGGGGAGAACCAGATTGGTCGGCAGCCTGCGCTGCTACCCAAAAGGACAATCGAACTCAACGAGATAGGGATGAGCCAGTTGCGTGACATGTGGTTCGTGCCTGAGGCCATTCAAAGCGTCGATGAATCAAGTCGTCGAATCAAGTCGTCGGTGAAATGCGACACTCTAGCAACCGACGAAAGAACGTATTCGTCATTTTTGCTCCAAATGGAGAATTCCACCATCGCGCAGGTAAGCATCCAGTGGGGGCTTGCCCGGTGTAATCTAACTGGTCGCATTGGAGCCATGAATCGTTCTTATACCAGCCCACCCGTTTGCCGAGACGAACGATGATGTCTTGATTTTGAGCGATCGTACTTTCAACCGTACCACCCTCTTCTCGATAAATGGCAAGCTGAACCCCAAAGCCATAGCGTCCTTGGCTGTAGTGTTGCCATAGTTGGTCGATGACGCTGAGGTCATTGCACGACATCTCCGCAACTTGCTGAGGTTCCAACAGGTCAAGGTTGGATTCGCCTGTCAAATCCAGGATAATGCGGATCGTTTCATCATCCGCCTGTCGCCATTGCCCAGCCTGCAACATATCTCGGAGGTCTCGATAGCGATAGACATCTGCGTTGAGCCGGATATCGCTTTCGAGTCGAACGATGCGTTGCGTGAGGGCATCAATCGCTTCAAACACCCGAGGAAGCTGCTGAAGCTGCTCTTCAATGGTGGTCAGGCGATCGCTCAAAGACGGGTCAGAGTCTCCATTGTTTGCACGATTGCCTTCCGATACACCTTGAGATTCTTCCATATCATTGGTTATGAGTGAGCATGGGAGCCGTCTGAAACAAGCCGTCTGAAGTGACTTGCAAAGTGACTTGTGAAACGGGCTGCAAAAAGTGAGACGGGTGACGCCCGCTCCACTTCTTACAACCCGTCTGGAACTATTCCATTTGAAACGATTACAGAAGCCATCACCGACCGTGGCGCATAGCTTAAGCTGCAACGACTTCTAGAAATTCGCTAGACTGAATGGCTTCATTCACCAGGTTAAATTTTCGGCGACAATGATTGTCCATGCGAAGCGGCAATTCTTCATTCTTGACCACAAAGTTCATGTGGAACGCATCGTCCACAGCATCAGGAACGACGGAAGACTTTGGAGGATCAATCAAGACTTCAACGGTGACCAGCTTAGAGTAATCGACTCCTCCTGGCACCTCGCGAGCATAGACGTAGTCTCCTCGGTCATAAATTACATCAAAGTCGCACGCACGCAGCATATCGAAGATGAATCGCTTTAATTCATTCGATGAAGTCATTGACTTGTAGAAACTTGTATAGCGAGCCATAGGGAATATCTACTCGAAATAGCTACCTCAACACCCAAGCCTAGGTCATCAACTGGGAGCCTCATTGAGACCTGAAAATTTTGACAAACCTCTTATACTGTAGTAACACCCTAACAAGCAGACAATGAGCGCACAAGACCAGATTAGTCCAAGCCTTATATCCTGTCTACTAGCTTTTTCCGAATAAACAGATTAAAAGAACGCAACTTTATCTTAAATTTAACGCAACGCGAGATCAAACTGGTCTTTGTTCATTGTTTAGGTGTCGCGAGTTAAATGGCGTTCAAGATCAGAATACATCTCTTTTTGGGGATGACAACGTCAATTCCGATACACTTGAGACGACTTAAGCTTTGAGGAAAGGATAAGAAAAAGTTAAGGAGAGGTTAAGACAAGCTGTTCAGCACGATAACGGTGCGTCGGCCCTTGATGCGCTGGTCATTGAGGCGTGAGTCATTGATTCTCATGGATTGACGGGCAGCGGCTAACACGCAGCTCAAAATTAGGCACTGCAAGAGATAGTTGAATACGTTCTTTCAATTAGATATTGCAAACATTACAGGTATTTCAAATTATCAATACTTCTAGAAAGAATCATCAATGTGCCTTCATAATTTCGAGGTTGTTCGTTAACAAACATGCGCTATGTCTGGGAGATTTATTGTCTTTGAAGGAGGTGAAGGAGCAGGTAAAACGACACAAATTCGTGCGCTTTATACATGGCTTCAGAATGACTTATCTGTCCAGCAGCTTTTAGAAAAAAAACTCATTGCTGATATTCTCATGACCCGAGAACCCGGTGGCTCTGAGTTTGGAAAAGCGATTCGTCATCTGCTGTTGGACTATGTTCCGCCGTCGGATTCAGCGGCGATCGCCCCTTCCACTGAACTGTTACTCTACGCCGCAGACCGAGCCCAGCATGTGGAAGAATACCTCCAGCATCATCTGGATCGGGGGGCATTGATTTTGTGCGATCGCTACACGGACTCCACGGTGGCCTACCAGGGATATGGTCGCAATTTAGACTTATCGCTCATTCATACGCTCAACCAAATTGCGACCAATGGCCTGCAACCCGATTTAACCCTCTGGCTCGACATTGATGTTGAAGCAGGACTTTCTCGCACCCGAGAGCGGGGTCAGGCCGATCGCATGGAGAAAAATGACCTTGCGTTTCACGAACGGGTGCGTCAGGGATTTCAGGCTCTGGCAAACGAGCATTCTCATCGGATAGTGAGAATTGATGCTCATCAAGACATGGCAGCGGTATCAAGGAATATTTGTGCAGTCGTACAACACAAGATCGCAGAATGGTATGGTCAGACGATTGAATAGGAGCCATTAGAAGCGATAGCGATGATTGCCACGTCTACCACGTCTACATCTTCATCTTTTGATTGGGATTCACTGATTGGTCAAGAAACGGCAGTTGAGCTGCTGACCCAGGCGATCGCCCGAAATCGCATCGCCCCCGCTTATCTATTTGTCGGTCCATCGGG
>JAYKJC010000186.1:0-18239 GCA_035285885.1 Leptolyngbyaceae cyanobacterium
CGGCACAGGTTCAGTACTATCGGGGACTTGCCCAGTATTACTTGGGCGATCGCCCAGAAGCCTTACGGCAATGGCAGAAAGTTATTGAGACTGACCCATCAACGATTCACCCCAAAGCGCCCACCACCTTGAAATCGGCATACCTCATTCGTGGAATGGCTTACTACCGCCTTGGAGAGCAGAAAGCTGCTATTCAAGATTGTCTCGCGGCACTTAAGATTGACGATGCCGACGCCGGAGCTTGGCTGTGGCTGGGACTGGCCCGACTAGCCCTGGGCAATGTAGCCGTTGCGTTCAAGGATTTTTCAACAGCAATTCACTATGCCCCGACAGCCGAGAATTTTTACTACCGGGCTGTTGTGCATTGGCTTCAAGACGATAGAGAAGGGGCGATCGCCGATCTCGACCGAGCCGTTCAACAGCGTCCGTCGATGGTCAACGCTTACTATCTCCGCAGCCTTCTGTATGCTACGGCGCAAGACTCTGAAAATGCTGAAGCCGATTATCAACGAGCCCTCGAATGGGAAGCCAAACCGTCTTTACCCGTGGTGTGGAATGAGGTGTACGGGTGCTACGCCCGAGGATGTGCTCGGCAGAATGCAGGCCATCCAGCGGATGCCCGGACGGATTTGCAGTTTGTGGATCAACAATGCCGCGACACTCATAACACTGTATTAACCCCTAGAGTCGTTGAAGCTCTAGCTCGGTGATAGATTTGAGGTTTCGGTACCGGGGGCGATCGCCCTCTCCGTGGTCTCAGGTAAACACGCACCCCGTCCTACCCCTACTTCATTGACTGGGCAAGAAGTCTGAGTATTCACACAGATATTCTGCGGATTGGGTGGGCGGCATAACTGTCCTTGAGGTATCAAGAATCACCTCCAGAACAATCTGTACAGTTTTCTTTTTAACGGGGCTTTACGCCTGACTAAAGAGGTGTAGCCCTTTTCTGGAGAGCATTTCAGGCTTCTTAAGCCAAGAACTTTCAGTACCAACGTAAAAGAACAGCAAATCCCCGGCAATCCTTGTTTCAACCTGGGCCAAATCGGTCAGCCTAAGGACAAGAGCACTGACTCCATACCAACATAAAGAGAGCTGACGATCATGCAAGCTGTTCAACCGCAACCCGTTCAACCCTTGGCTAATTTGTTGTCCATCAAAGCCAAAACATTCCTTGTGATTGACGCATCTGTTTCGATTCCTCAACCGATGTTTGAAGCCCTCAGTCGCCGGGCGATCGCCTTAACGGTCAACGGACAACACAACGCATTCCAACTCGTTTCATCAACGTTACAGCAGCACCCCACCATTAACAGCCTGCATCTATTTACCCGATCCCACGATGGGGAAATTAGACTTGGCAAGCATGTTCTCGATGCTCGAACGACCGAGCAACATTCGTGGGATCTTCAAGAGTGGTTCTCCTTTGCCAATCATCATCTGTCCTTCAAGCGCCCCAAAATCCACATTCACATGAACTCGCCTGTGAACTCGCCTGTAAGCTTGACAGAAACGGCAGACCTCGCCCCATCCATGATCAACCCTGCTGTGATCGATATGTTGTCGCAGCTCACGGGAGCAGAAGTCATCGTGCTCGAAACGCTCCAATAGAAGAACCGCTAAACCTCATCCAGGTTGGGAACTAAGTCACTCAGCTAGGATCGAAATGATGAGAATTATCGCTAGCAGAATTTGACGATGATTCTTCAGGCGCAATTAACCCTTTCTTTAAAGCTAAAACAGCCGCTTGCGTGCGATCGCGCACTTCCAACTTGTGCAAAATCGAATGGACATGCACCCTGACCGTTCCCTGAGCAATGTACAAAGCTTCAGCAATTTCAGGATTGCTTTTGCCGCTGGCAATCAAAGTTAAGATCTCCTGTTCTCTCTGAGTGAGTGGATTTTCATAGCCAACGTCATCTGATGTAGGTGAGATAGGCACTTTCGACTGAAAAGCAGCTTGAATTTCTTTTGTTGCCGTTGGGTCCCACCAGGAGGCCCCTGCTGCTACAGATTGAATGGCTAATATGAGAGATTCGGCATCGACTCCCTTCACACAATAGCCCTGAGCCTGAGCCTCAATGAGTCGAGCAATTAAGGCTGGTTGAGAATGGGACGTCAGCACCAGTACTGGCAGATCAGGATGTCGCTGTTTAATCTGACAGCATGCCTCTACCCCACCGATGCCGGGTAGCCCCACATCTAAAACCACGATGTCAAATGGCTGCTGTTCTATGATCTGAATGGCAGTTTCACCATCTTCGGCTTCAGCCGTAATCTGAAGTATTGTTTCCTGTTGGAGTCGCGTAGTCAGCCCCAATCGAAACAGCTCATCATCTTCAACCAGCAGGATTTTTATTGTCGCGTCAACCATTCAAATTGCCACCTGTTGCTGCTGCTCATGCACGTAAGCGGGTAACCGAAATGCAAAGATGGCTCCCTGGGGCGAACGTGATTCTGCCCAAATTTTACCGTTATGAGCCTCAATAATCTGACGACTGAGATAAAGTCCTAGTCCGGTTCCTTTAGTCTGTCGGTCGCCCGAGCCTTGATAAAACCGATCAAACAGATGCGGTAAATCATCTGGGTGAATACCTTGGCCTTCATCTTTAACCTGAATCAGGTGGTAACCATTACGAATTGACAAACTAACTTCAACTCGTCCACCTCGAAGCGAATGATTAATCGCGTTTGCGATCAGGTTGGTTAAAACACGATGTAGTTGCAGTGGATCGGCAAAGACCCAATAGGTTCGGCGAAATTCACTGCCCTCATGGTTGAGATGAATGTGAATCTGGCGGGAAGAGGCCAGATTGGTGACATCGGCAATGGCTTCTTCAACTGACGTGACTAAGTTGATGGCTTCACAGTGCAACGGTAGACCCTCTGTATCGTACCGATAGACATCCATCAGGGTATTGACGAGGCTCAACGTTTTTTGGTGGCTACGGGTCATGATGTCTAACGCTTTGCGCTGGGGAGGAGTTGTTGCTCCAAACTGCCCGTCTCGGAATGCTTTCAGCGTCTCTAACGCCCCTAGCAGCGGCGTCTTGAGGTCATGGGTCAGCGTTGAAACGAAGTCTTCCCGCATCCGCGCTAGTTTCTCTTGAGCAATGAGCTGCATTTGCTGGCGGGTAATGGCTTCTTCATAGCGCTGAATGCGATCGCTTAACCAGCCCGTGACAATCAGCGCCAATACAGTAATGAGGCGATTCACGATCGCGATCGCAGTAATCGGTGATCTGCCGGGAATCACCAGATTGAGCAGCGTGAGCAGTACAGCCATTGCTGTAATCACAACGGTTGCTTGCCGACCCAAGCGAGCGCTGGCTAACAATACCGCCCCAATATAAAGATAGCCAAACACATAGGGAGGTGGCGTGCTGTATTCCAGCACAATCACCACAATAAACAACGCCCCAAGCAGCCAAAGCATTTTTTGGCGGGCTTGCATCAGGTGATTAGGCATAGATTGAGAAGTTTTTGAATGCATCCGAAGACAGATTTTAGATGAGTAAATCAAATAAGTAGGTCGTGGTAGAAAAGCTCATCTGAATTGCAAAATGCAAATTCTATTACATGCTTTGACAGGCAAGGATTTTAAGGCATTTTGCAAACAGAAATATAGTTGATTGTTTTAAGCCTAACCTACTTGAACCAGAACGTTAAATCAAAAATCTATACAGACTTCTTGTCAATCCATTCTAAGAAAGAAAACTCAGAAATTTTACCAAAATACATCAGATGATATAGACATTTAGACGATAATCTAAACGCTTTCATAACTCCCGCTTACCTGACTGGTTATAAATTCAGACTAAACTCACTTCTATACCTTCCATTGCCTGAAAAATAAGCTGAAAATGATGCTATCAACTCATCAGTAAATTGATGACTAAAGGAGATATGAAAGCTTTATGAAACCCTCTACATCAGTGCATCAGGTTTATATCAACAATGCTTACTTAGGTTCTCATTTAAGCAATTTAAGCAATATCCAGTTACCTAAGCAGTGCTATCTGCTAGGGTTAATCCGCAAGAATAAAGTTTTTTCTCTAGCTGATGATCCGGTTGTTTTAGAGCAAGACTGGATTTTTGCGGTTGCACTTAGCGAGTCTTTGTTACCAGAATTTGATCTGTGTTTGAAGGGGCGTAAAACGTTGGAACGTTTAAACGTTCCGACGTTCGAACGTTAGATCCTCTCAAATGTCTCGACCAAAATAGCAACAACTATAAGCGAACTAGAAAGACTGGATTTGTCTAATTTTTCAAGCCAAATAATTTACTATGCTTCAAGGTTTTTTGCAAATTGTAATCGCGCTACTCATTCTGTTAGTAGCAGCTCCTTTTTTAGGGAGATATATGGCACGGATATTCATGGGTCGAAAAACTCTGCTTGACCCTGTGGCTATCCCGCTAGAACGGCTTTTATTTTCTGCTAGTGGCTTCTCAAAACAAGCGTCAATGTCCGGTGCCCAGTATGTCCGTGCTGTATTAATCAGCAATTTAGTGATGGGAGTTCTGGTGTTTCTCATTTTTATGTTGCAAGGTATTTTGCCTCTCAATCCCACTGATTTGAATGCGCCCAGTTGGGATTTGGCGCTGCACACAGCTATCTCATTTGTTACAAACACCAACCAGCAGCACTATTCCGGCGAAACCACCTTCACCTACTTCTCTCAGGTGGGAGCACTCGGCTTTTTGATGTTCACGTCAGCAGCAACGGGGATTGCAGTTGCGATCGCATTTATTCGCGGTCTAACGGGTCAACCTCTGGGTAATTTCTACGTTGACTTGACCTTATCGATCACACGGATTTTGCTGCCGATTTCAATTGTGGGTGCGATCGCACTGCTGATTGCTGGAGTGCCTGAAACATTTGCTGGTCCCGCAGTCGCTCAAACCCTGGAAGGCGCGACTCAATATATTGCCCGTGGCCCCGTGGCTCACTTTGAAATCATCAAAGAACTAGGCGAAAACGGCGGCGGCTTCTTTGGCATTAACTCGGCTCACCCCTACGAAAACCCCAATAACTTCACCAACCTGCTGGAAACTATCATCATGGTGGTGATTCCGGCTGCGCTGATTTTGACCTACGGTATCATGGCCGGAAAGCCACGACAGGGCTGGCTCATCTTCGGCATGGTGTTCGTCTTCTACGCCGTGATGGTGAGCATCGCCGCTGTGGGCGAATTCCAGGGTAATCCCCTTGTCAACAGTATCTTGGGGGATCAAGCGCCCAACCTGGAAGGTAAAGAAGTGCGTTTTGGCTGGGCACTCACCGCACTTTGGGCCGTGACGACCACCGGCACAATGTGTGGTGCCGTCAACGGCATGCACGACTCGCTCATGCCTGCAGGCGGTTTTGCCACCCTCTCAGATCTGTTTTTACAAATCATTTGGGGTGGTCAGGGTACGGGCACTGCTTACCTGTTTGTGTTTCTCATCCTCACAGTTTTCTTGACTGGACTGATGGTGGGGCGCACTCCTGAATTCTTTAGCCGCAAAATCGAAAAGCAGGAGATCGTCTTAGCCAGCATTATTTTGCTGGTTCACCCCATCGCCATTCTGATTCCCGGTGCCATTACTCTGGCTTTTCCCGAAACCGTTGGTGCTCCCGATGTTACCACTCTGGCAGGCATTACTAACCCCGGTTACCACGGCATCTCTCAAGTAATTTACGAATACGCTTCCGCTGCCGCCAACAATGGCTCCGGCTTTGAAGGACTGGCGGACAACACCCTTTGGTGGAACCTCAGCACCAGTTTTTCGCTACTCCTGGGCCGTTATATACCCATCATTGCCTTGATTTATTTAGCCGACAGTATGGCCCACAAGCAACCCGTTCCTAAAACGACAGGCACTCTCTACACCGACACCCCTCTATTCACGGGCATTACTGCTGGCGTCATCATCATTCTCGGCGCGCTGACCTTTCTACCTGTTTTGGCACTAGGGCCAGTCGCAGAGGGATTTGCGATCGCGAACGGGACGTAGCGTTTAAGCGTTGGAACGTTTAAGCGTTGGAACGTTCTAACGTTTAACGAATCTGGGATTGAAGGTAGTTCATGAATCGACTCAACTGACGGCTGCATTTATCAACTAGGTTGAACAGGTTCTCAAACTCGTTCTGATTGATATAACCAGCATCCAATGCCACATACGCTTGCGATCGCAGTTCCCCAGCCGATGCTTTCGCAATTCCTAAAAAATTAATGAACAGCTTGGGTGTCCTGCTTTCAAAACCCTCCGCAATGTTAGACATCACCGAAACTGCCGCTCGCCGCATCTGATCCTTTAGGCCAAAATCCCGTGCAAACGTTCCCTGACTAGACAACCCATAAATCAACCGCGTCAACTCGCGCGCCGTCTTCCAAGCCTCAAGCTCTTCAAACCTCTGAACAGTTCCCATACACCCTACCCATCAACCATCCCCATCCTCAAAATTCCCAAATCCCAACCCAATATTTAAACGTTTAAACGTTCGAACGTTAGAACGTTTAAACGTTCTAAACTCCCATTCATCAAACCCAAACCCCATGACACACTCCACCCCAACCTCTCCAACTCCTAAACGTAACGGGCCGCGAAATAGCCGTCGCCATACTCCGAAAGTCAACACCTCCGGCCTCTATCAGCGAGCCTTTCAGCAAGCCTTCATCAAGCTTGATCCTCGCATCATGGTGAAAAACCCGGTCATGTTTGTGGTCTGGGTTGGCACCTTAGTCACAGCGTTTCTGACGGTCAATCCGGTTTTATTTGGCTCCGTACAAGACGAAAGCCCTCGTTTATTCAACGGTCTCATTACACTCATCCTGTTTTTCACGCTGGTCTTTGCCAACTTTGCCGAAGCCGTGGCTGAGGGACGAGGTAAAGCTCAGGCTGATGCTTTGCGGTCTACTAAATCAGAAACCACAGCTCGCCGACTGTTCTCAGATGGTTCTGTCGAAGATGTCATCTCCACTCGCTTACAGCGGGGCGATCGCATCAAGGTGATCGCTGGAGACGTGATTCCTGCCGATGGTGAAGTGTTAGAAGGCGTGGCGTCGGTCGATGAGTCGGCTATCACAGGGGAGTCAGCTCCAGTGCTTAAGGAACCAGGTTCTGATGTCGCCAGTTCGGTGACGGGTGGGACTCGCATTCTGTCGGATGAGCTGATCATCCGGGTGACGGCTGATCCCGGTAAAGGCTTTCTAGACCGCATGATTGCCCTGGTTGAAGGAGCCGAGCGCAGTAAAACCCCTAATGAAATCGCGCTAACGGTGCTGCTGGCCGTGCTGACGCTGGTGTTTCTGATTGTGGTCGCCACCATTCCGACTCCCGCCACCTATGTGAATAGCCCCGTCAGCATCACAATCCTAGTAGCGCTGCTGGTGGCCTTAATCCCCACGACGATTGGCGGATTGCTCAGCGCGATTGGCATTGCAGGCATGGATCGGGTAGCCCAGTTCAATGTAGTCGCCACTTCTGGCCGAGCAGTAGAAGCCTGTGGTGACATTAATACCCTGGTGCTGGACAAGACAGGCACGATTACTCTGGGCAACCGTTTAGCGGAAGAGTTCATTCCCCTGAATGGTCACACCCTCCAAGAAGTAGCTGAGATCGCATTAGCAGCTAGCGTATTCGACACCACGCCTGAAGGGAAATCAATTGTTCGACTGGCCGAAAAGCAAGGAGCCACACTTAACTTCAACCGCAATCAGGCTGAAGCCGTTGAGTTCTCGGCTCGTACTCGGATGAGTGGGACGGACTTGCCTGCTGGTGATGAGATACGGAAGGGGGCTGTCGATGCGATTCGAGGATTTGTGCGATCGCGGGGTGGACAAGCCCCGGCAGAACTGGAATCAGCCTTTACGCGAGTATCAGAACTGGGCGGTACGCCACTGGCGGTCTGCCGCAACAACGAGATCTACGGCGTTATTTACCTCAAGGACATCATCAAACCCGGTATTCACGAGCGGTTTGACCAACTGCGCCGTATGGGTGTGCGAACAGTGATGCTGACGGGTGACAACCGAATTACCGCCTCCGTGATTGCCAAGGAAGCTGGCGTTGATGACTTTGTGGCGGAAGCGACACCAGAAGACAAGATCCAGGTGATTCAAGCCGAACAGGCCAAAGGCAAACTAGTGGCCATGACGGGTGACGGCACCAATGATGCTCCTGCCCTAGCGCAGGCCAATGTGGGGCTGGCCATGAACTCAGGAACCCAAGCCGCTAAAGAAGCCGCCAATATGGTGGATTTGGATTCCGATCCAACCAAGTTAATTGACTTGGTCACAATCGGTAAACAGCTTCTAATCACGCGGGGAGCATTGACCACCTTCTCAATTGCCAACGACATCGCCAAATATTTCGCCATTATTCCTGCCATGTTTGCGGCAGCTGGTATTGGTGCTCTCAACATCATGGGCTTGAATAGCCCCCAATCAGCCGTGCTTTCAGCTCTGATTTACAACGCACTGATCATTCCAGCCCTGATTCCCCTGGCGCTCAAAGGTGTGCAGTTTCGTCCGTTAACCGCAAATCAACTGCTCCAGCGCAATATGCTGATCTACGGGTTGGGCGGTGTAATTGCACCGTTCGTTGCTATCAAACTGATCGATTTAGCGGTTGGCAGCGTGGGCTTAGCATAGGAGAACTTAAAGATGACGATTTTTGCTCATTCACAGTTTCAGTCCGATCGCTTAGCCGAATCATCTCAGGCGTCGGATAGTCAAGCGGAATCCCCTGCGGATAAACTTTTAGCCTCTCTTTCCATCAGTATCTTAGTCATTCATCACGAAGCATACACGCGGCTCGCATTAGCGCAATATTTACGGCTGGCCAACTATCGCGTTGACTCAGCAGGGGACTGGAAAACTGCCTTTGAACAGTTGCAACAGCAGCCAACCGATTTGGTGATTTTAGATTTAGCTGTTGTCCAACGGGTTAAACGCAATCTGCTCCAGCACCTACTGACACTCTACCCAGACATGCGAGTGGTGATGATTTGTGACCACTGTAGTTTGGAAGATGCTGTAAACGTGATGAAACATGGAGCGGTGGATGTCATTCAAGAGCCTCATGGATATCTCCAGCGCCCGTTTAATCCTGAGCGGATTCAGGCAGTAGTAGCCGAAGCACTTTGCCATCCCCTTCCAAATAGCGTGGAATTGACAGACTACGACGAGTTAGTTGGCCTCGCTCAATACTGTGCTCAGCAACACAACTTTGACTACGCCCGTCAACTCATTGGCGAAGCAATTAAGCAAGCACCGAATCGACCTGAGGGGTTAACACTTCTAGGGCAAATCACTGAATATCTGGGCGATCGCCTGGCAGCCCTCAAACTCTATCGGGCTGCTATTGGGCTTGATCCAACACATCAGCCAGCCCAGCAAAACCTGCACCGAGCCGTATGTAGTCATGACAAACGGCGACCGAGCTTTTTTACCGAAGACGATTAGTTGATGTTTTCAAACTTACCAAATGGAGATTTGTCTTATGGATCGTTTTATCTCAGAGTTTCTAGAATACTGCACCATTTGGCTCGACTATCTACAGCGACGACGCCATCGCGTTGCCCTGGGCATATTTTTTGCCTTGTGCCTGAATCTAGCCCTTGCCCCTGCCCTCTATGCCGCCGATAGCACCCTCAGCCGTGGCAACGCCTATGCTTTAGGGCTACTCGGCCTTGTCGTCGTCGGTCTTGCCATCTATCTTACTGCCGTTATTTTGCAACCCGAGCGCTTTTAAATCATGTTGAAAAAACTCATTAACCAATTCCGCGAGCAGCTTCGTTTAATCCGCATGCAGCGTCGCATCCAGCAAACAGAGCTAGATCGAATTCGCGATCGCCACCGTCGTCGTCATCATTAGTTAGAACGTTCCAACGTTCCAACGTTCTAACGTTCCAACGCATCATCCTTTACTATCGTTATTCATTCTCCAACCCATCATGATTCGAGATCTTTTTATCAGCATCCGCACCACAGCTGTCCTATGGATTCTGACCGCAGCCATTTATCCGCTCTTGATTTTTGCAATTGGTCAAATCGCCTTTCCCACCCAAGCTAATGGCAGCCTGATCATGACTGAACAAGGACAAGTAATTGGTTCTACCCTAATTGGCCAAGCTTTCAGCAGTGAAGAATATTTCTGGAGTCGCCCCAGCGCAGTCGATTACAGCATTGGCGAAGACGCTGCTCCCACTGGTCTATCGGGAGCAACCAACCTGGCACCCAGCAACCCAGACCTGATTACATCCGTTCAAGAACGAGCCGAAATTCTGGAGACTGCCCAGATCGAGCCAACTGCCGATCTACTCTACAGCTCCGGTTCTGGCCTCGACCCCCACATTTCCCCCGCCAGCGCTCTAGCCCAAATCGACCGCATCGCCGTTGTTCGCAATGTGTCATCCAATGATCTGCAATCTCTAATTGCTACAAACACCGAAGATCGCTTCCTCGGCATCTTCGGCGAACCCGCTGTCAACACCGTCACGCTCAACCTGGCGTTAGATCAGCTTGAGGCTTATGCAACGTTAGTGCGTTAGTGCGTTAGAGCGTTAGTGCGTTACAAAGTTTCAATCTTCCAAAATTCTAATCCCCCAACCCTTAACCAACGTACCAACGTTCCAACGCATTAACGTTCCAACGCACCAACGCTCTAACGCATTAACGTACCAACGCATTAACGTACCAACGCATCAACGTTCCAACGCACCAACGTTCTACCCCTCCTACCCTCTAACCGTCTCACTCCCCTCACCCCTTTCATGTACGATCCCGCCGCTATCACCTCTATCGATACGATTACCAATCCCACTCCACCCGCCCGTCGGGGAAAGCACAAAATCTTTATTGGGATGGCTCCTGGGGTCGGTAAAACCTATCGCATGTTGGAAGAAGGACACCAACTTAAACAAGATGGCGTTGATGTCGTTGTCGGTCTCCTCGAAACTCACGGACGAGAAGAGACAGCGAACAGGTCAAAAGGGTTAGAACTCATTCCTCGAAAGTCAGTCGAGTGGCAAGGGCGATCGCTCCCTGAAATGGACACCGAGGCAATTCTAGAACGTCATCCACAACTGGTTCTGATTGATGAACTCGCTCATACCAATGTACCTGGCTCAGCTTATGAGAAACGCTATCAAGATGTGGAAGCGGTGTTAGAGGCTGGTATTGATGTCTATTCAACCGTTAATATTCAACATTTAGAAAGTCTGAATGACCTTGTGCATCGAATCTCTGGCGTTGTCGTGCGGGAGCGTGTTCCTGACCGATTGCTGGAAGAAGCTGATGAAGTCGTGGTGGTAGATGTTACGCCAGAGATGCTGCAAGAACGGCTAAAAGAAGGAAAAATTTACGCTCCAGAGAAAATCAACCAGGCATTACAAAACTTTTTCCAACGCCGCAACCTGATTGCGCTAAGGGAATTAGCTTTACGAGAAGTTGCAGACAATATTGAGGAGGAACCAACTGAATCAACCCAACACTCATACTGTAATATTCAAGAACGAGTTCTAGTGTGTATTTCAACTTACCCCAACTCGATTCAGCTATTGCGTCGAGGGGCTCGGATTGCTAATCACATGAATGGTCGTCTCTTCGTTCTGTTTGTTGCCCATCCCGATCGCTTTTTATCTAAGTCAGAAGCTCTGCATGTTGAAACTTGTGAGCGACTCTGTCAGGAATTTGAGGGCGAGTTCCTACGAGTCGAATCGGGGGATATCGTAGAAGCAATCGTCCATACAGCGAATACCTACCGCATTACGCAAATTGTTTTGGGCGAAACCCGACGTTCCCGTTGGCAGTTATTGATTAAAGGTTCAATCGTACAGAGGCTGATGCGTGCGCTTCCTTTGGTTGATCTGCACATGATCGCAAATGTCTAGCCCCGTTTGCAGACAAGTATTCATGGCTTTCTAATGAGCAAATCATGCAGGGCAAGAACCTATACGTCCCTATCCTGCATATACTTAGCTAGACAATCCATCCCTAGTACTCGGACAGAAGCAGAGCTACTCCATCGCCTATGCGAGTGAGCAAATTAGCCCAGACATCGGCACAACACTCGTCTTTATTTCGCTCTTGGAACCCAAAACGTAAGTTGAGCTTGATTTGAGCTTTAGTGATGCAGGGCGATCGCCAACAACGGCCATATCACAATGCAAAACTGCCAGGGAACATAGGCAGACTCTGGCTTAGCCTCATCCTGTCCAGGACTAGAACCACTTGCAGCAATCAGTGAATTAATCCGAATCTTCAAGCGAGAGGTAGATGAGGCCACATGAAAGGTCGCGCAGTTGGGGTGAGGCGGCTGACTAGATACCCGAACCACTTGCAGCAGCGATTCTGCGAGGAGAATGGGGTCTACAGATTGAACCTGAGTCGCCCATCGGTCAGCTCGGATTTCTCGGAGCAGCAACAGCTCTTGCCACAGCTCACGAGTTTTCGGGAGCCAGCAGGTGAGCGTCCGGAGACACCCCAACCAGAAATACCAAAACGTGTCGTGGTAATGCGCATGGGCATTCTCATGGGCGAGAACGGCTGCGATTTGGTCAGACTCCAGGGTGTCCATCAGGGATCGACTGACGACGAGTTCAGGAGTCCAAAACCCAATTTGTCCTGCAAAGGGAATATCCGTATCCAGAATTCGTACCGTGTAGCCATGCAGCGTTGTGGAGGGACAGCTTCGAATACGATGGAGCGATCGCCATCCCTGTATTCCAAGAACGCTGACGATTCCCCCGGCACTTGCCAAAAATATCCATCCCACCACAAACCCAATTCGGCCTACGGGCACCCCCAGCATCACCCCGGTGGTTCCCATTTGCAGCATCGCCACTGCGGTCAGCAGTAAAAGGATCGGAGGCATGAGAAAAGCGGCGAACGTGTGCTGCCAATGGAAAAAGTCGTTGCCCTTCCGCTCACTCGATTCCAATTGAAGGTGCTGGGAACGGAGCAGAACCCATCGCATTCCCACTGCAAGCAAGAGGCTGAATCCAATCATCCATCCATGCATGACTTATTCCTCCATTGGCTGCTTGATTTGCTGATCGGTTTGCTGGGCTTGGCGAATGTCTCGTAGCCGCTGGGCGATCGCCTCAATTTGTTCCAGACTCGCATGATCCAGGCTATCTGCAAAGGCCGCTACAATATCCGGATTGCTGATAGAAAGGAAGCTCTGGAGCTTCTGATGGGCCAAAATCATGTCGGCTTCTTCTCGGGACACACGCGCCTGCCACCAATACTCTCGTGCGTTTCGCTCACAGGTGACCCAGCCTTTGGCCTCAATCCGTCGGAGCACTTTCATCACCGAAGGGTACGTCAATTCTCGATCTGGATCTTGCGTCAGATGCTCATGAATGGATGTTGCCGTAATCGGCGCATGGTTCCAAACAACGTCTAGAATCTCAGATTCAAGTGGCCCAAGAGAGAGTTGCTCGGGTCGGTGGTCGGGAAGAGGAGCCATAGCGACAGCCTAAAACAAGTGAGAGTGGGGATAAAACGCAACAAGCCCGAGAGCTTTCATGCTCTAAACCTTAACGTGCCAGCCCACCTTCTCGGTTCACTCAAACAACACCGTAATATTTTGCAATGCTTGACGGGCTGTCTTTTGACGAAGCCAAGCGTCATCTCCACCATAAAGCTAGCCCTTTTCATTTGTTTTGTTATTGGACGTTATTGGACGTTATTGGATCGGTGAAAACGGCTATCGTCAATCTTCTGGATTTTTTAGGAATAGCTATGAAACGTGTAATCCGGCTTTCTCTTTGGCTTGTCTTGATCTGTTCAATTGCCGTCTTTGGCATTGGATCATCCCCTGCTTTCGCGGCTGATTTAGCGAATGGAGCCCAGGTTTTTTCGGCAAATTGCAATGCCTGCCACGCTGGCGGCAACAACTACGTCAACGCTGCCAAATCGCTCCGGAAAGGTGATTTAGAGAAATACGATATGGCATCACTTGAAGCCATCAAAACTCAGGTCACGAATGGAAAGCTAGCCATGCCAGCATTTGGGGGCAAACTCTCCGCACAAGAAATTGAGAACGTTGCGGCCTATGTTCTCGACCAGGCTGAAAAAGGCTGGTAATTCAAATTCAGTTTAAGAATGCATCTGGTTCCCTTTCTCTGAATGGGAACCTTCTTCGGAGCCTCTGGCTCCTACTTAGGAGGGAGGCAACGCCTCTACAGGTTGACAGAACGACAGGGTCGAGCGAACCGGAAACAGGCAATCGACAGTCAGTGGGTAAGAAGAACGTTATGAATCTCCAGCAGAGTTTACTTCGAGTTCGGCATTTCGTTGTTTATGCAAGTTGGCTGAGCGTGTGTGTGCTGATGCTCATGCTTTTCATTGCTCCTAACAGTGCGGCTTTCCCACTTATCTCGCCAATGACAGAGCCAGCCACAGAAGCAGTAACCGGGCGCTCTGTCCCGGAGCAACAGGTCGCATCAACGTCACCGTTTTTTCAGGCAGGCGTTCAGTTTTCGCAGAACAGGAATTATCCTGAGGCGCTGATTGCCTTCTCAAAGGCCATTCAAGACGACCACGCATCGGCAAATGCCTACGCGAATCGATGCCTGATGTTTCTTCAGCTCCATCACCCTCACGAGGCGATCGCCGATTGCAGTACAGCGATTTCTCTCAAGCCTGATCACTTGAACGCTCACCTGAACCGTGGATTGGCCTTCTACCGAAAGGGAGATGCGGCGGCGGCGATCGCCGACTTTTCGACAGTTCTCACCCAACACCCGTACAGCGTTCAGGCCCATTACAATCGGGGATTGGCTGAGGCCGTGTTAGGTCAGCACCAGTCAGCAATGGATGACTTCAATCAGGCTTTGCGTCACGCGACGGGAGCAGAGGGTGCCGTTCTTGCCACGATCTACAGCGATCGCGGAATCACTCGATTACAGCAGGGTGATACAGCTGGGGCGATCGCCGATTTAAGCCTCTCCCTTCGACTGAATGATGCGTCGGCTGAAGCCTATTTCAATCGAGCCCATGCCTATCAACATCAAGGGGCGATCGCCCAGGCCCGGCACGATTTCTCAGCGGCGATCGCCCATGATCCTAACTTTGCAGAAGCCTATTTCAACCGGGGCATGCTGCACTATCGACTGGGTCACCATGAGCGGGCGATCGCCGATTTGCAGACGGCAACTCACCTGTTTCAACAGCAGGGAGACATACTCGCTCACCACCGGGCACACCAAATTACTCAACAGATTATTCAACACATATCCGCAGACTCATCTGCGGTCGGCTAACGGATTAGGGAAGAGAACCGCTGAATCTGAAGCGTATCGAAATTTACGCTACATTGTGATCCGGCGTGCTGAATCCGTCTCAACGACCATTGTTCACGTCTCTTCTAACGGGACTTTTCTAATGGGACTTTCCAAACCATCGTCTCGAACTAATGTAATTCTGATTTGACATGAAGAAGACCACAACGAATTTCCAATCTCTCAGCACAGCTCTGTTTCTTGTTCAAGCATGTGTTGGGATATTCATCAGCCTGTCGAGTGCGGCTGTCGCCGCTCAGCCTCATTCGTCCGTGCTGATGGCCGATAGCGGACATGAGCATCAGCAAGAACACTCAGCAGAGTCTACTCCTCACGGAGAGCATGACGACTCTCACGAAACTCCCCATGAAGATTCCCACGGAGATTCCCATGGAGAAGATGCAGGGCAGGGTGAGGGTCACAGTGATGTACACAGTGAGGGGCATGGAGATGGACATCATCACGGTTCGCTGGATGTCTCCACTGCGGAGGCGATTCCCTCCGTTCAACTCATCGTCCATGACGATCCGGTCAATGGCTGGAACTTAGAACTGGTGACCGAAAACTTTGACTTTGCCCCTGAACGGGTGAATGGGGAAAGCCTGATCAATGAAGGTCATGCACATCTCTACATCAATGGCGAGAAGGTCATGCGCATCTACAGCCATTGGCATCATTTGCCCGAATTAGAATCAGGAATGAATATGGTGAGGGTGACCCTTAACGCCAACGGTCACGAAGAACTCGTCAATCAGGGCGAGGTCGTTGCAGCATCCGTCATGGTTGAGGTGCCATAGGGTCTGCGATAGGCGACGAGTAGAATCTATTGGGCGATCGGACTGCCGTGGTGATGGATGAGGTACCAGCGATCGCCCATCTTCTCGAAAATATTGGTCGCGACGGACTGCGCCACCATCTGCCGTCCTCGCATCACCTGTCGCACCGTTTCGATGAGAACGATGTAGGCGATCGCCCCATTCACCTCGGTTTCTTTCACCTCAATATCGATTTCAAGATACTGGGTGTTTCTAAAAATCTGCACCCACGACTGACGAATATTGTCCCAGCCCTTGAGGGGCGATCGCCCCGGATGAATGCAGAGGCACCCCGCCCCCTTTGAGCAGACTTCCTCCATCGCCTCAATATTCTTCTTCTCGAAGGCGCGATAGAATGCCTCATTGGCAGCTTGAACCGCTTGGATATCCGTCATAATAAAAGTGTCTTGAAATGAACGGTTGACTCAGGAGACGCTGCTACATGTCTGAATCTGTATCGATGTCCGCCCCGTCACTGAAATCATCAGCCAATGCGTCGGTGACCTTGGCTCCCAGCTATCGTATCCCAATTGTGCTGGTTTTCTCTTCAATTCCACTGTTGCTGGTGCAACCGTGGGCCAGCGCTGTGATTGGACTCTTCGGTCTGTTTTTGCTTTACCAAACGGTGACGCTGCGACTGACATTTACCCCCACTGCATTGGATGTGTTTCGGGGAGAAACCCTCATTCGTCGGTTCCCCTATGCCGAGTGGCAAAACTGGCGCATCTTCTGGCAACCATTTCCGGTGCTGTTCTATTTCAAAGAAGTCAAAAGCATTCACTTCTTGCCCCTCTTGTTTAGTCCCAAGGGGTTAAGAGAAGAACTCGAACGGAGACAACTCCCTGTCGTGTAGCGTTACGTGTAACGGAGCTAGAACATGGCACACTTTCCTGAGCAACTGCGATCGCTACCAAAGTTTGAAGGGCCGTTTGATGCCTTCCAGCTAGAGGCAAAAGGCTGTGATGTGTTGTTCGCGTCTTACCCAACGGGAACGCGCATTCCGCCCCACAGTCATGACACTGACAATGTTGGGATCATCACCCAAGGAGAATTAGTGCTCATTGTGGACGGGGTAGAAACCCGCTATCACGTCGGAGATTGGTATCATGTGCCTGCACATACGGTTCATGCGGCGTATTTTGAGCAAGCTACCTCTGAGATTGAGTTTTGGTTTCACTCGCAATAGCTCGTCCCTTGACCGACTTGGCCCATCTATAACTCTGAGTTCTTTTGATGTGAGGGTAAACGTGGGCATTCTGCCCGCATTTATCCATACATCAAGAACAATCCCACAATTCTTGACAGAAGTTGCCGAAAGTTTCTGGAAGGGCATTCTATAGTATTGCTATAGAAAAGGAAAAAGTTTGTCGTGTGTTAAAAGTCGCAGTTGGTCATAGTACAGATTTAGAGTCTCTCGATGCGATCGCCGAAGTGCTGGCTCAATGTCAAAACAGCCTCGGCAAGGAGAAACCCAACGCCGGTATTCTCTTTGCGGCTATCGACTTCGATCACAAACTCATCCTTCAGGAAGTGTTAGCGACGTTTCCAGATCTCATCCTCATTGGAGGAACCACGGATGGAGAAATGTCATCGGTTCTGGGCTTTGAACAGGATTCCCTAACGCTGATTCTGTTCTGTTCCGATCGGATTCACATTGGAGCAGGCATTGGCACCCAGGTCTCTCAGGATGTTCAGGCAGCGACCCTTACAGCCGTTGACCGAGCCAAATCAAACAGCATAGAACCGATTCAGTTTTGCATCGCGCTTCCAGAAAGCTTGACAACCAGTGCCGTACACATCGTCGAGAGCTTACAGCATCAGTTGGGGGACAGGGTGGCGGTTTTCGGCGGATTGACAGCAGATCAAGGGCGCTTCAAGCAGACCCATCAGTTTTTCCAGGATCAGGTATATAGCGATGCTATCCCCATCCTGTTGTTTTCTGGCCCCGTGTTGTTCTCCCATGGAATTGCTAGTGGCTGGGCTCCGATTGGAAAACGAGGCCGCATCACCCGAGTGGTTAACAACATTGTGTATGAAATCGACGGAGCTCCTGCCCTTGATTTCTATAAGTATTATCTTGGCCCCTTGCCTCCCTCGCCTGAATATCCACTCGCCGTATTCACATCGGATGGAAAGCTCGCCTATATGCG
>JAYKJC010000187.1:0-3215 GCA_035285885.1 Leptolyngbyaceae cyanobacterium
GTGGTGGGCGCTTTGGGGTGAATCGTTGATGGGTCAGTCTCAATAACTTTCTGCCATTGCCGTAAGGCTTCTGGGCGATCGCCCAAGTAATACTGGGCAAGTCCCCGATAGTACTGAACCTGTGCCGTTTCATCGCTCAACGTTACGGCTTTTGCGATATCATCCAGTGCCTCCAGATAATGACCCAAGACAATCTGCACCGTACTCCGCTCAAGGTAAGCACTCGCATCAGGCTCAAACTCTAGGGATTGGCTCAAATCATCGAGCCCGCCGAGTTCATCCCCCAGGTATTTCCGAGCTATCCCTCGCCCCGCATAGGCCGATGCTGACTGGGGATAGTGTTTGAGGGTTGAACTGAAGTGCTGAACTGCAAGCTGATGTTCTCGCTGTTCAAGATAGAGGGTTCCTTTAATCACTAAGCCCTCAAGTTTCTGAGGATGTGAATCATGCGTGAGAAACTGGTCGATGTCGGCTTGGGCACGGTCAAGCTGTCCCACCATGAACAGGGCGCGGCCTCGATTGAGAAAGGCTTGGGTGAGGGATGCTTTGAGGGAGAGGGCTTGGCTGAACTGGGCGATCGCCCGCTGATACTGGTGATTCTGGAGATAGTCAATTCCTTCTTGATAGAGTCGTTTGGCCCGAGAAGTATTCAAGTGCCGATTCAGTTTGATTAAGAAGGGCACCAAGAAAATCGTGAAGAGTCCGCCGAATCCAACAGCAAACCAGACGAAGAGCTGATCCATCACACGGGCAGGTGTCGGACGATAGAAATCATCGACCCCAGGATTGCCAACCAGTTGAGCAAATTCGGTCAGGGCGTTATCGAGATTTGCTCCCTCGACGTTGGCTCCCCGCAGATCAGCCCCTCGAAAATCGGTACGCGTGACGATGGCGTCTTGAAGGTTGGCCCCTCGCAAATCTGCGCCGCTGAAGTCAATTTTCGAAAGATTCATCCCCTCGAAGCTTGCGCCCCGGAGGTTTGCCCCTGCCAGGTTATAGCCAGGAGTTCCCATGACCGTAAAATCGACGCCCTGCAAATTGCAGCCCGGACATTCCCCCGTTTCGGCGAAGTAGGCCATGGAGTAGCGCTGCTCTCGAAGGGCATTGGTGTCGGTGCAGGCCGATATCGTTCCCAACGCGACAGTAAGCGAAAGAACGGCTGCAAATCTGTGAGATTTAGCTCGGTGAATCGCCATCAAGAATCGGGGCATTTGAAACCAACCTCCCAATGGGATTCTTACAGCGGACTTCCTAAAACAGGCTTTCCTAAAGCAGGTTTTCCTAAAAAGGACTTGAGACAGCGAGCTTGAGAGAACGAGCTTGAGAGAACGAGCTTGAGACAGCGAACTTAATGGTTATTTTCAGTCGGTCGAGGTTTGGGTGAGGTTTGAGTGTCAATACCCTTGGACCGGAGGAGTGCCGAACGCTTTCGTCGGGCGATCGCCTGCATATCCACAATTCGATCTGTCTCGTCCACAATCTCGTCCGTCAGCACTTCAAGCACATCTTCCAGGGTCACTACCCCCGACACCCCGCCATACTCATCCAGCACCACCACTAAGTGTTCTCGATAGTCTTGGAAAGACTTCAGTAATTTGTCGGCTCGAATGGTTTCTGGAACAAATCGTGCTTGCCGCGCCAAATTACTAATTAGAGCTTCTTCTCGTTGATGAATGAGGGCAACGAGAAGTTCATCCTTGAGGGCGATGCCCACAATTTGGTCAATGGATTCTCCAATCACCACAATTCGGCTGTGTTGGGATTGAATGATGTCAGCTTTTGCGTCTATTAAGGTGCGATCGCCCGACAAATAGGTTAATGCTACCCTCGGCGTCATCAGGTCAAATGCGGTCACGTCATTTAACCGGAAGACCCGTTGAATCATCTCAGCCTCGTCTTCCTCAATAATGCCCTCTTGACGCCCAATTTTTGTCAAGAACTGGATCTCCGCTTCGTTTGTCGAGGGAATCCGCCGACCCCGAGTGACAGGAGCGGTGACGCGTTCTACAATCCAAACTAACGGTGAAAAGGCGACGGTCAAGATTTGAATCGGGCCAGCAACGAGGAGGGCAATTGGTTCAGAAAAGCGTTCGCCCAGGGTTTTTGGGAAAATTTCTCCAAAGATGATGATGAGAAAGGTCAGCACACCTGACACCAGACCCAGCCAATTGTCTCCCAGAGAGGATGCAGCTACCTGGCCTACCAGAATACTGCCAACAATGTTGAACACATTATTGAGAATCACAATCGTCGCAATTGGTCGGTTGATTTGCTCTCGGACGTTCAGGAGGGCGATCGCCGATCGCTTCTCCGACTGAGCCAATTGACGAACCCGAATCATTGGAACCGAGAGGAGTGCCGCCTCTGTGCCCGAACAGAGCGCCGAGCCGACAATCACGACCATCATCACCAGAGCAAGTTGCAGCATCAGTTCATCAGTGCAGTGCAGTGCCCCCCTATCTTAATCTGGCATCTCAATCTGATGAAGAATTCTGTGCTTCGCTTAACACTGATCCAACACCGAATCAACCTGCTTAGACACCTGCTCAATTGCCTGAGTTGCATTTACGTGCTTGAGAATTCCTTGCTCTTGATAGTGCGGAAGAAGCGGCTCAGTCTGTGCCCGGTAGGCCGCTAGTCGCGTCTTGACGGTCTTGGGGTTGTCGTCGGCACGACGCTTAAAGTCGGTCGATCCGCACACATCACACACGCCTTCAACCTGTGGAGGCTTCAGGGTATCGTTGTATCCCTCCCCGCAATTGGCACAGGTAAAGCGACCCGAGATGCGCTCTACTAAAATATCTTCATCCACTTGAAACTCAACCACACAGTCAATCTGACTCTCTTGCTCAGACAACATAGTGTCTAATGCTTCGGCTTGAGCAATGGTACGGGGAAAGCCATCTAGAATGAATCCCTTTTGGCAGTCAGGCTGAGCAATACGGTTTTTGATCATTTCCACAATCACTTCATCGGGCACCAGCTCACCTGCTTCCATGATGGACTTGGCTTGCCGACCAATTTCAGACCCAGAGGCGACAGCGGCTCGTAACATATCCCCTGTTGAGAGCTGAATGATTCCCGCCTCACGCTCCAAACGAAGGGCTTGCGTACCTTTGCCACTTCCTGGCGGTCCAATAAAGATCAGCTTCATGTCAATGGGATCCTTTTTCTTTCTTCTATGCTGCGCGAATGCGTAACTCTCATTTATACAC
>JAYKJC010000188.1:0-9549 GCA_035285885.1 Leptolyngbyaceae cyanobacterium
AAGGAGCATCGGCAAATGGCCCAACATTTCGACGCCATTGTCATCGGATCAGGTGGAATCGGCAGTGCTGCTGCCTACTATCTCTCAAAATCAGGACAGAAAGTTCTGCTGCTCGAACAGTTTGAACTCGACCACCGCAACGGCAGTTCCTACGGCTTTTCACGGGTGATTCGCTACAGCTACGACAACCCCATTTACGTCAACTTGATGCGGGCGGCCTATCCCCTCTGGTTTGCGCTGCAAGAAGAAGCAGGAGAACAGCTCTATGTAAAGACAGGGGGACTCGACTTCGGCATGCCCGATCAAGAGACATTCCAAACCCTCAAGCAAAGTATGGATGCGGCAGATCTTCCCTACGAGCATCTTTCTGCCGATGAGATTCACCAGCGCTTTCCTCAGTTTTCTCTAGACGAAGGTATGGAGGGGCTGTTTCAAGAAGCGACGGGACTGCTGAAAACCTCTCGATGTGTGCTGGCCCATGTGCGTCTGGCTCAAGAGCGGGGAGCAACGGTCATCGATCAGGCTCCCGTGACGAAAATTGTGCCCACCCAAGAGGGGGCTGAAGTCCACACGGCATCCGAGGTGTTTACGGGCGATCGCGTCGTCATCACCGTTGGCAGTTGGGCCAAATCCCTATTGGCAGAGCAAGGCATCGATTTACCGCTGAAAATCATGCCCTGTCAGCTTGGCTTCTATCAGCCGAAAACTCCCGCCCTCTTCAAACCGGGAACCATGCCCGTCTTTTTCGCTCACATGAATGGCGACTATGGCGAGATGCCCTACGGCATTCCCCACGAAGATGACAGCATTGGCTACAAAATCACCACCTTCTACGGCTGGAACACGGTTGAGCATCCCAGCGAGATTGACTACACCCCCAGCGAAGAATGGACAGAACGCATTCGAGGCTTTGCCCAGCAGTACATCCCCGATGCCGCAGGCCCACTCGTTTCCACTCGCCGCTGCCTCTACACCATGACCCCTGACAAGCACTTCATTGTCGATAGTCATCCTCAGTATCCGCAGTTGGTCATTGGCGCAGGGTTCTCAGGTCATGGATTTAAGTTCACCACGCTGATGGGCAAGATGCTGTCGGATATCGCCATGGACGGCAGCACTCGCCATGACACCAGTCTGTTCAAGCTGTCCCGGTTCCAAACCGTCGCAGCATAATGCCTCACAGCGAGGGGTTAGGGTAAATCCCTGCGGGATTTATCCTAACCCCTCCAGTTAACAAACCATTAAAAGCATGATTTTCTGTAGGGGCATGGCAATGTACGTGTTTAGCGTTGGCAGTTTCTACCCCCCTCAATCCCCCCTTGCCAAGGGGAAGCTTAGTTCTCCCCCTTGGCAAGGGGGAGTTAGAGGGAGTCTACAGTGAACGCTAAACAAATACATGGCAATGCCATACCCCTACGGTAACGGGAGCTATCTATAGTCAAAATTGCAAAATTTGGGCGATCGCCCGTTTCGGTTTAAGATGCCGGAGTAGGTACGCGAATGGTAACGACTTTTACTATGGCACGGCGAGGACAAGGGTCTGCCCGCACGCCGATGCATCTGATCATCTCAGAAAAGCTGCGTAAGCAAATCGAGAACGGGGTCTATGCTCCTGGTGATCAACTGCCGAGCGAATTTGATTTGGGTCAACTGTTTGGGGTCAGCCGCACGACCGTCAGACGGGCGATCGCCAATTTAATCAACCAAGGACTGGTGGAAACCCAGCAGGGCAAAGGCATCTTTGTAAAAGAACAGCAGAAGATCAGTTTCTCGCTGTCGAATCCGCTGACGTACTTTGATACAGAACTTGAGCGACAAGGACGGGTGGGCAGCATTCACACCATCACCTCCCAATATATTGAAGCGCCACGGGAGATCATCAATCGGCTAAAGCTGCCGCCCGACAAGACACGAGTGTGCCAGCAAGAAAAATTGATTCTCGCTGATGACATGCCCATTGCGCTCGATATTGCCTACTTGCCCGAAGAGATTGGGCTCAAGCTCACGGAACCCCTGCAATTTGGCTTTACCTATCGCACGTTAGAAGACAATGGATATCCGATTGAGTCAGCCAAGGTGTCCATTGAAGGCGTCCCGGCTGGGTACGAAACCAGTGAGTATCTAAACGTCGCCTTGGGCGCTCCCTTGTTGGTGTATCGCTATCTGGCGTGGAACACAGACCGTGTCCCGCTGGTCTGTGGCGAAACCATTTCACGGGCAGACTGCACCATCTACGTCGCAGACCTAAACGTCATTTGATCCAGCAATTCTGAATGCTCGTTCTGAATGGCGATTCTGAAGGACGGTTATGAATTATATCGGTATGCTAGTGGATCAAGTACAAAATCAACCCGTGAACAAGGGGCTTAAGCCCCTTGCCTGTGCTTAAGCCATTTGCACACCGCTCTAGGGGCGAAAACCGCTTGGGAGAGGCAGAAATTCAAAGTGATGCAGTCCTTCTAAAATGCCTCCAGCACAGCGTGCTCTCGCCAAGTAAGTATCCTCTGATGCCTGAGTCTGGTGCCAGTCGCGCAGTTCAGATTTTGCGTTCCCGACGATGATGCCTTTGGCCTGGGTCTGCTGAAACATGGACAGGTCATTGCCCGAATCCCCACAGACGACGGTGCGATCGCCATTCATTCTCATTTTTTGCTGCAAAAAGGCAACAGCGGCTCCTTTGTTGCCATTCTTCGGCAAAATATCAAAGTCTTTGTTGCTACTGTAGATAAACTGCACATCCAAGCCATTGTCCCTGAGGGCTTTCTCAAGTCGGGGCATCACCTCGTTGGCAATACTCCCATCAAGGAAATAACTTACCTTAAAGTCCGTTTGCTCGGAGGGTGGCTGAGGAATCAGATCGGAGAAGTGGGAGGCGATCGCCAGCACCTGTTCTCGATCCCACCCGGTTGAAAGATAGTATTGCCATTCGGGGTCGGGCTGGTCGCTCCCCCGCTGATAAATCTCAGTGCCCACAGACAACACAAGAAAATCCGGTTCCAGGAGGTCGTATTCAGTCCGCAATTCCTGATAGAGAATGGGCGATCGCCCGCTGGAGTAAATAATCAGCGTTCCATATTCTTCACGGTGTTGGCTCAAGTGAGCGTTGAGCGTTGCCAGCGCCTCATCATCGCCCACCAGTGTATTATCTAAATCCGTGATGAATAGAAATTGCGCCATCAGCGGCCCCCTCTGATATCCGTTGTGTTTCTGTTTATCACCATAAAACTGAAATTAGAAAAGCATCTGTCTCATCCGATAGATTCATCTCCATCTTCTCAAGTCATGAACTTAGGTCAAATCCTGATGGACAGTCCGCTCTTCTCATACGATGCTACGGTACAAGTGCAGTTCACGTATGGCTGTATCAGTCTGTCCTCATTGATGCGTTTATTTTTGTGAAGTCTTTTTTTCGGTTTGCTTTCTCATGGCTCCCCAATCTTGATCGACGAGTGTGGATTTTGGCGTCTGGTCGCCTGCTGTCGCAAATCGGGAATGGGTTCACGCTGTTTTATGCCCCCATTTTCTTTGCTAATCAGGTCGGACTTTCCGCCACGGCAGTGGGCATCGGCATCGGAAGCGGATCGCTTTCTGGCGTTTTTGGGCGATTTTTTGGGGGTGCTGCTGCAGATTCCCCCCGCTGGGGAAGACGCAAAATTATTCTCCTGTCGGCAGCAATTTCGGCGATCGCCGATGTCTTCCTCGCCACAGCCTTCAACTTTCCCACCTTTGTCCTGGGGAATTTGCTCATGGGGTTAGGCATTGGACTGTATTGGCCTGCCACCGAAGCGGTGGTAGCCGACCTGACGCGGGGGGATCAGCGAAATGAGGCGTTTGCTCTGGCTCGACTGGCCGATAATCTCGGCCTCAGTCTGGGCATTGTGTTCGGCGGCGCGCTGATCGAACTGACGAACCAATACCGACTGTTGTTTGTGATTGATGGCATCACCTACGGACTGTTTTTTGTCATTGTGGCGTTGGCGATCGCCGAAACCCTCGATGTTCAAGATGCATCCAAGAAACTTTTATCCGGTTGGGGCACCGCACTGCGCGATCGCCAGCTTTGGGTCTATGCAGCGGTCAACGTCCTGTTCACGATGTATCTCGCCCAGGTGCAAAGCACCATGCCCCTCTATTTCAGTAACGTCGTTCCGGCAGGGGATGACGGGACAGGCTTCTCGCCCGCCCGCATCAGCACCCTCTTCACCTGGTATGTGGTGCTCACCGCCCTGGTGCAGCTTCCCGTGGCTCGCTGGCTCAATCGCTTGACTCATCCCAAAGCCCTGGGACTGTCGATGGTGTTTTGGGGCATCGGGTTCATTGGCATTGCCGTCACGGGCATGGCGACCGGAGGCCATCTCTGGTGGGCGATTATTGCGTTGACGATCCTGGCGATCGCCACTGTCACCTACCTCCCCTCAGCCTCAGCCTTTGTCGTCGATCTGGCTCCCGATTCTCTCCGAGGAGTTTATTTATCGGTGAATTCTCAGTGTTGGGCAATCGGCTATTTTATCGGCCCTCCCCTGGGAGGATGGGCACTCGACCAGTCAACCCAGGTCGCCCACGGCTTCTGGGTAGGGATGGCCTGTAGTGGCCTCTTAGGCATCGGCATCATCACCTTGCTTGGTCGCATGCAATCAGACGCCTCATCACCCAGCCCAGAAAACAAACCGTAGGAATTTTCACAGCAATTCTCATTTTGAAAGACTTCGCGCCCTGTCGGCGCTCACGTGTATAGGTTCAGGGGACAAAACGGTCGCTTGCGGCGACCGTTTTGTCCCCTGAACTTCCATAATGAGAATTGCTACCTTATCAAGGCTTTATTGCTTTATTTTGCGACTCTCCTTAGCGGCAGTGTTTTTCATTATTATTCATGATTGCATACATGCCTAGAAGCAAAATCCTGGTATTACAGGAATTTTTAGCGATTTTATGTTCAAGTAACAACATAAACCCGCTCTTAGGCTTCTTGTAGCTGTTTGTAACCGTAATAAGCACCAAAAACAGTTTTGTGGGGCACGCTGCACCCCACAAAACTGTAAGTAACCAACGCGTATAGCACTATATATCGACTATCGACAGGACATAAAAAAAGACGTACATGACAGTGTTCGTTTTCTCCGCAAAGCACCGTGCACGCTTAGGTTTTGAAAGACTCACTCAATTAAGGTTGACTTCCCAGTGAAACTCGATTGAGTTCCAAAATGGGAGAGAAGAGTGCGAATTCAAACTGGGACAATTTCTCTTGAGCCACTTTTTGCATGGCCGTATACGTCGCTTCGCAGCTGCGCTGAGCATTGAAAGCCCGCATGATGGTTTGAAACCATGCCAGAAATCGCTCCCCATGAATTTCTGCATCATCGAGTAGGAGTGCCAGCGCTGAATACTTGAAAACACGCATGGTGTCTCGCTTCCACTTTCCGATCAAATCCTTTTGTCCGGCTCGAAATAGTGTTGGGTCGCTGGCCATCAATTGCTGATGCACATCTTCAATAAATTCTTGTTCAAGAGCTTGCAGCTTTTGATAAAGAGAGACCCGCATCTTGTATGAATTTGCATAATCAACAGCGAATTGCAGTTCTGAGTCGTTTGCGTATCGTCCTTCTGCCTGAAGCGATAGAGTTTGAAAAGCTTTCAACATAATTAGCAATCTGTACTTTTTAACGTTTTGTCAAGGCTAGCTATTAACATATGTAACTTGGCTCAGTGGTGATACGTAATTTTTGTGTGGCAACTGGCGGAAACTACGCCGCTTCGCCACCTACAACAACGTTACGAATACGCAAGCTTGGCCCCCCACAGCCGACGGGCAGTCCACTTTGACCACCTTTGCCACAGCCCCCTGATTCATCCCAGAAGAAATCGTCGCCAATGGCTTCAATATCTGCAAGAGTGGTGAACACGTTTCCGGATAGAGTAACGTCTCGTACAGGTTCGGCCAGTTTTCCATCTCGGATCATCCAGGCTTCTCCAGCCGTAAAGGTGAACATCTCACCGTTGGTCATGCCCCCCAACCAATTCTTCGCGTACACCCCTTCTTTGATGGTGTCGAACAGAGAATCAACGGGGGTGCTCCCCCGCTCAATCCAGGTATTCGTCATTCGCACAATTGGAGGATAGCCGTAGTTCAGGCAGCGTGCGTTGCCTGTGGGAGCTTCTCCTAATTTGCCTGCGGTTTCGCGAGAATGCAGTCGCCCAACCAGCACCCCGTCTTTGATGAGTTGCGTGGTGGTGGCAGGAACGCCTTCGTCATCGTAACGATAGCTGCCTCGATGACCGACGGGAGCGGCTCCGTCAAAAATTTGTAGATTTTCTGGGCCAAACCGACGCCCGATGGTCATGACTTCGAGCAAATCAGGGTTTTCATAAGCCATGTCGGCTTCTGACAGATGTCCAAAGGCTTCGTGAACAAACAGCCCTGACAGGATAGGGTCGATGACGACGGTGTAGGTATTTCCGGTGACGGGTGGAAGCTTGAGTGCGTTTACCGCACGTTGCGAGGCTCCCAAGACCTGGTTCTCTAATCCTTCTAAGTCTTCGTAGGCATTACGAGACCCTGTGGTTTCTCGCCCCGTCTGCACGGTGTCGCCATCTCGGGCGGTGGCTGCGAAGCGCATTTCCATATCCGTCCAGGACTGCTCTAGCAGCGTGCCATCGGAGGTTGCGAAGATGATGCGCTGAGAACTGTCTCCATAGCGAACAGAGGTTGTTGTGATGCGATCGCCCAAACTCCTTAAAATATCCGCATAGTAATTGCACAGCTGCTTTTTTCGACTGAGGGGAATATCGCGAGGATCTGTTCCCGTCAGAGGCAACTGACAGATGTCTTGAATGGGGGGAACGGGAGCCAGGAGGGTTTCATCATCTCCGACCATGCGGGCAGCGGCGATCGCCTCTTCGATTCGTTCGGTCAGAGATTTAAGGCGATTAAAGCTGGCAAATCCCCATCCGCCTTTAAAGCAGGCCCGCACCTGTCCGCCGATGGAGATACCTTCACTCAGGGTCTCAATGCGATCGCCCCGGAGCAGAATATCGGTGCCAGAGGATTCTTCGACGCGAATCGATAGGAAATCTACTTGATTACAATATTGTGCAATTAAGTCAGTCAGCTGATCGTGAATGTTGTCAAGCTGCATCGTGCCAGTGAGTTTTGTCATGAATCTTCCAGGGTCAAATGACTTTTGGGGAATGACGGGGCTTTGTACAATTGCGGGCTCCGAGCAACTTTCGATTAAGTCTTTATACTGCTATTGTGTCGTATTCTGTCACGACAGGGGGGTGGGCTGCACACCCACTCATTCGCTTTATAACCATTTGCTTACGATTCAATGAAGAATTGTAGGTATTGAAAAAAATCTACTGTTCTAATAGAAAGCATTATGAAAATTTGGGTGAACGAATTAATCGATCCATGCGGCATTATTTACTCGTGCATCGCATGTTGTGATGAAGCCCAGGCCCACGCCTGTTCGGAAGAATTTCAAGCCAAACTCACAGATGCCCAACGCGCCGAGGGGTGGGAAGCCCAAATGCGTATTGTTGAATCGTGGGATGATGTGCCTGTCACGGCTCTCAAGCTAAACGTTTAGACAATTTATCATTAATAGGATTGATGCATTTTTGTGGGTGGTGGCGGGCACCGTATGTGTTTAGCGTTCTCTACTTTCTGGTTCCCTGACTCTGGCAGGGAAACGCTGCGGGAGCCTCTGGCTCCAATTTGGACGGAGTCCTGATCAAGAAAATCCAGAGAGCTTGAACTGGTAGCGATGCTTAAAATCTGCAATCATGTCATGGGGATTGATGTTGTTTTTTGTAGATGGTTAGACTACTCGCATTTACAGAAACGTCTGAACACAATCCATCAACGGTCAACAGATAAAGGAGCTTCGTTTGAAAAATTCGCAGCCACCTAGCAGCCTTCCTGTCATCATTGGGGCGATCGCCGCCGCGCTAGTTTTCATCGGCCTGAATGCGTTCGTCATCATTTATCCGGGTCAAGCAGGGGTGTTGAGCATTTTGGGCTCAGCCCAGGATGGCGCACTTCTGGAAGGTCTGCATTTTAAGCCGCCGCTGATTGCGAAAGTGGATGTCTACGATGTCACAGTGCAGAAATTTGAAATTCCAGCACAAAGTTCAACCCGAGACTTGCAGGACTTAACCGCTCGATTTGCAATTAACTTCCGGATCGATCCGAACCGTGTCGTTGAAATTCGCCGGACTCAAGGCACCTTGCAAAACTTAGTCTCCAAAGTCATTGCTCCTCAGACGCAGGAATCCTTTAAGATTGCCGCAGCCAAACGCACGGCTGAGCAAGCGATTACCGAACGGGCTGAGCTGAAGCGAGATTTTGACACTGCGTTGGATACCCGTCTGGAGAAATATGCGGTATCCGTTCTCGACACCAGCGTGATTGACCTCAACTTCTCCACCGAGTTTGCCCGAGCGGTTGAAGAAAAGCAGATTGCCGAACAGCGGGCACAGAGAGCGGTTTATGTTGCTCAAGAAGCGGAGCAGGAAGCTCAAGCAGATATCAACCGAGCCCAGGGTAAGGCAGAATCTCAGCGCTTGTTAGCCGACACGCTCAAGGCAGAGGGGGGAGATTTGGTGCTCCAGAAGGAGGCGATCGCCGCCTGGGAATCCGGGGGTTCACAAATGCCTCGGGTGTTAGTGATGGGAGATGACGAGTCTTCAGGTATTCCCTTCCTGTTGAACCTCAGTGACCTCCAGAAGCAGGCCGCACTGCGCTAGTATCACTTGCGTGCATGTTTGAGAATTGAGAAACAGATCTAACCTATGCGAGCCTCCTGGAGACGTTACTGTACTCTCCAGGAGGCTTTGTTTTCGTACCTTGCGTGTTACGTCTCTAGGACGCTGAGAGCATTTTGAGCAAGTCGGCTTCTGTGATTTGTTGAATACCCAAATCTTTCGCTTGATTCAGCTTCACACCGGGCGATCGCCCCACCAGTAGATAATTTGTTTCTGTGCTGAGCGAACTGTGAACCCGTCCACCTCCATCCAGAATCAGGTTCAGCGCTTCATCTTGATTCATCGTCGAAAGGCTTCCGGCGATCGCAAAGGTTTTGCCATCCAACGGTTTTTTCTGAGCGTTCTGTAGGGCGGCGATCGCCTCTTCTTTTTCCCGATTGAGTGCATCAATTTCTTGCTGAAGAACGGTGATGGTATCTCGCTCCCGCAGCAGCTCATGATGAATCAGTTCGAGTTTTCGCTCCTGGGAGAGATCGTGAATCTGTTGGGCGATCGCCATCATGTCCGTGTGTTCGGCATCTAATCGCTGCTCAACCGATAGTTCTTTTTTAAGAAGCTGATTGAGCTGCTCATGAAAAGCGCGGACGCTGTCCTGTTCGTCCTGAACGGATTGCTGAATAGACTGCATATGTTCAGACATTGCACTCAGGCGAGGCTCAAAGGCGTTGACCTTCTGCTGTTCCCGCGAGAGTTCTGCCTCTAGCTGCGACTTTTGCCATGTCAAATCTTCGATCTTTTGTTGAAGCTGGTAAGACTCGGTGCGTTCTTGCTCCAGGCTGGTTTCAA
>JAYKJC010000189.1:0-3045 GCA_035285885.1 Leptolyngbyaceae cyanobacterium
GATTGACGATCGCCGGGGCGAAGGCAGTGCCCTGGGCAATCTGGGGCTTGCGTACGACAGTCTGGGGCAGTATGAGCGGGCGATCGACTTCCATCAGCAATACCTGACGATTGCGCGGGAGATTGGCGATCGCCACAGTGAAGGGGTGGCAATTGCCAACTTAGGAGCCAGTGAAATACAGCTTGAACGATATTCTGATGCTTTGGGAAACTCACAATCTGCCTTAGAAATTTTTCGAGAAAGTGGCGATCGGGCTGGTGAAGCTGAAGTGCTCAAGCATCTGGCTGAACTCCATCAAAAGCTGGGCGAACGAGAGCAAGCCATTTCGTATTGTGAGCAGGCACTGGCGATCGCCACTGAGCTAGGCATTCCCCTCAAAACCGAGTGTGAGACGTTGCTGTCAGAATTAGAGCAATCAGAATAAGGAAAACGTTGACAATCAAGGGAGATAAACCAATGCGTGGTGTTCAATTCGTTGTTGATGAAGATGGCCAAAAAACTGCCGTGCTGCTGGATTTACAAGAATGGGGGGAACTCTGGGAAGATTTTTACGACGTTTTAGTCTCTCAGTCCAGGGCAAAAGAGGAATCTGTCAGTTGGGCAGACTTAGAAGCAGAGCTGAATACGGAAAGCCCCAATCATGGCGCAGTATGAAATTCAGTTCAAAACATCGGCTGCTAAAGAGTTTCGCAAACTTCCACCCGATATCAAACTCCGCATTCGTGAAGCCATCAACACCCTGAAAACAGCTCCTCGTCCAGCAGGTGTCAAAAAACTAGCGGGTGAATCAAATCTTTATAGAATTCGCGTTGCAGACTACCGCATTATCTATGAAATCGATGATTCAACTCAGATGCTTCAAATAACAAGGGTCAGGCATCGACGCGATGTGTATCAGTAAGCTGATTGCGGCAAGAAAATTGGAGGATTCGGGCGGATGAAATATACGATTGTGATTCAGTGGTCAGATGAAGATCAATGCTACGTGGTCAGCTTGCCTGAATGGGGCGACTATTGTTACACCCACGGAGACACCTACGGCGAAGATATACGTGGCAGCAGAAATCTCATCCCGTATCTTTTGAATGGGAGCCAGAGACTCTAGATGGTATTCCCAGCCAGAGACAGGGAACAAGGAACTAAAGCACAGAGATAGTGTGGGGCGTGCCGCGCCCCACACTATCTCTGTGCTTAACCTCAGCGCACAGCGCTGTAAAGTAAAAGATTGTTGTTGAATGGCGAGTATCAGCAAGAAACGATGAGCGCTAGAACCTCACTCACTCACCCTCTTGAAGTGCAGTTTATCCCCTCAGTTTGGTTGGAAACTCCGGGCAGATTGGGCATTACCTTTGCACCTGGAAAGCAAGCACCTTCTTGGTTTGGTGAACCCTGGCAGCGAAATCTAGACTTAGACCTGCAACGCCTGATAGAGATATACCACACCGATTGTTTGGTTTCCTTGCTGGAAGAACAAGAATACAGTGACTTGAAAATTCCTGACTTGCGCAAAAAGGCAGCGGCGTTGGGGATGCGGGTGCTCCATTTGCCCATCCCTGATGGCCGCACGCCGCCCGATGCAGTGGCATTGCAGACGGTGATTCAAGAGGCGATCGCCCTTCTCCATGACAATAAAACGGTGGTGGTGCATTGTCGGGGTGGCTTGGGACGAGCCGGAACCATCACCGCTGCTATTTTAGTTGGATTGGGGCGATCGCCAGAGGATGCCATTCAACAGGTACGAGAAACCCGACCAGGGGCGATCGAGAATGAACAACAAGAGCAATTTTTGCTAGGACTGGTGCCCTGATTGAGGCGGCAGCTCTAGGATTATAGCGGTTTGCAACCACGTTAAGCACAAAAACAGGTGTGTGTGGCGCACTGCGCCACACACACCTGTACTTAACCAGTGCGCATAGCGCTGTAACTTTTCAGGCGGCTTAATCTGGTTCTGTTGATTCACATTAGGCGTGATTCATTAAAACACAACAAATTACGATAGTAGGACTTACTCATTTCTGTGGGTGGTGGCAGACGCAGCCTGCCACCACCCACAAAAATGCACTAGATATGGAAGACTGGCGTAAGTCTTGGAAAAGTCTGGTGCTCCCTTTCTGAAATTATCGTTTCATGGCGAGCGTTACCCCATCACCTATGGGCAACACGCTGAGGGCGACGCGATTGTCCTGATGAATCTTAGTGTTGAGTGCGCGGATGGCGTGAGTGCGTTTTTGCGTGTCATTGACATCGGCAACCCGTCCTGACCACAGCACATTATCGATGACGATCAATCCGCCTGGACGCAATAGCTGGAGCGATCGCTCATAGTAGTCGTCGTAGGATGATTTGTCGGCGTCAATAAAGGCAAAGTCAAACGAATTGGCTTCACCTGTGGCGAGGAGTTGGTCTAGGGTCTTGATGGCAGGTGCAATACGAAGGTCTATTTTGTGAGCAACGTCTGCTTCTTGCCAATAGCGTTGGGCGATCGCCGTGTACTCCTCACTCACATCACAGGCCAGAAGAGTTCCATCATCAGGAAGGGCCAGAGCTACGGATAGAGCACTGTAGCCAGTGAACACTCCAATCTCTAATGCCTTTTTTGCCCCCATAAGCTGCACCAGCAACGCCATGAACTGTCCCTGCTCCGGTGAAATTTGCATCTGCCCCATGGAGTGTTGGGCTGTTTCTTCGCGTAATTTGCGCTGACAGTCTAGCTCCCGCAGCGATACCGATAGCAAGTAATCATAGAGGTCATTTGTGAGATTGAGTGTCCGATTCGACATAGGTGGTTCGACGCAGGTGGGGGTCAACGAACAAAAGGGGCAAACAGCATTTGCGAATTAGTTTAGGTGGATGAATAAAGAGCGGCTAAATTAAAAGCGAATGCAGCAAAAGCGGATGAATTAAAAGCGGATGAATCGAACGGGTGACTCAGAAGTTAAAACAAGAAGGTAGAACGAGAAGTTAGAACACGGTGATGATTTGCGTTGCTTGCAAGAGATCAGGAATGACTGAGGCTGGCCACTCGCCTTCTGTGCGCCGACCGTG
>JAYKJC010000190.1:0-2973 GCA_035285885.1 Leptolyngbyaceae cyanobacterium
ATCGCCGCCGCAGAATGGCTGATTGAGAATGGCTACACCACTTCTGAAAAGTTGGCGATCGCCGGAGGCAGTAACGGGGGACTTTTGGTGGGCGCGTGCATGACCCAACGTCCGGATCTCTTCGCAGCGGCGCTGCCTGCCGTGGGCGTTATGGATATGCTGCGCTTCCATAAATTCACCATCGGTTGGGCGTGGACCTCGGACTACGGTTCTCCTGATGACGAAAAGGAATTCAAAGCGCTGTACGCTTACTCTCCTCTTCATCGGTTAGAACCCGGAACAGCTTACCCTGCGACGTTAATCACGACGGCTGACCATGACGATCGCGTCGTTCCTGCCCACAGCTTTAAGTTTGCGGCAGCCCTCCAGGCTGCCCATGCAGGTAACAGTCCAGTGCTGATCCGAATAGAAACAAAAGCAGGTCACGGTGCAGGCAAACCCACCACCAAAATCATTGAAGAAGTGGCTGATAAATGGGGATTCCTGGTTAAAAATCTAGGGATGACGCTGTCCTAGAGCATCGGTACTTACATCAAGATCCCTGGGTTCTCTCATCAAAGAATGAAGAGTTCTGGCTCATGAGAAGGAAGAACCCAGGGATCTGTATCAATTTTGAGCCCAGACTCGCCCCTCGGGTGCGTCTGCATGAATCCACCGTTGGGCATCTTCCCACTGCAAGAAATCTTGCAAGAGGGCTTTGTAGCCCAATGAATTTGGATGGAGGCCATCGGCAGCAAGGTGCGATCGCCACCACAGTTCGCCTCTTTCTAGCCAAGTCTCAAAAATGTCTAGGTAGGGAATCTTGCGCTGTTCACAGGCGATGCGCGTCATCTCCTTAAAGTGGTGCTGATCGGCGTGGCTGTAGTAGAGGCAATCCGCAAACGGCATTCGTGATGCATCAACAGGAGTCATGCCTACAAACAAGACGGGACAAAGGGCGATCGCATGATCAAGCAACTGCCCCATTTCATGATCGAAAACATCGAGATCCGTCATATAGCGAGCTTTGGAACTGCCCGCCCGAGCTGAATCATTGATGCCGACAGACAGCACAATCAGGTCAGGCACCTGGTTTCTCAGCTCACCGCGACAGCGAAATTCTGCATCGATGCGTCGAGCCACCTGCCGCACTCCATCTCCCCGAACCCCCAGGTTGTAGAGCGCATGTCCTGGGCTATCCGGTAGCATCCAGCGACGCCGCAGCCGCTCAACCCAACCGCCACCGTCTGGATCACCAAACCCGTACACCGTACTATCTCCAATGGCAATCCATCGGAGTGGCCGCGCGCTCTGGGGTCGATTGACACGCGGTTCACCCAAACCATGACGATAAGACTGCGGTGCAAGCATTTGCATCGGTTAAACCTAAAGTGACTGTGCAATCCAGAATGCGTTTTGGGTCAAGCATTCATTACATATGACAGGGAATTTACCACTCTACAGACTTTTTATCAAATTGATAAATTTCTACACAAAGCTGAGGCATCCTGTCACATCTCATCAATGCGGGTTCTGAGTTAAGTCAGAAGGGTGGGTCAATTCTGGCGGTTTGTCTGCATCGATACCCCAACAATCCCATCCATCTCCATTTCCAGGAAGCCATCCAAAACACGGTATGTCATCGCACTTGCCGTAAGCTACAATTAGACTTCACGAACTTAGTGCTTACGTCATTACTCTATGAAGCGACACACCATCGAGAGCGAACAACTGATGCGTCGGGCAGAAGACCTGATCAATGCGGCTTCGAACCGCTATCGAATTACAGTTCAAGTGGCTAACCGGGCTCAGCGTCGTCGCTACGAAGAATTTGACAGTATTGATGACCCGAAGATGAAGCCTGTGATTCGAGCCGTCATCGAGATGTCTGACGAGTTGACTCAACCCGAGATTATTGGCGAATAGGGTTTCCAGTCTAATTCATTTGACTAATTTATGAGGATGGTGATGTGGCATAGGATGCGAAGGCAGTCTCTGATTCGTTTTGGGATGATGAGTTTGCTGAGTTTTTTGGGTGTCGTGTTAGCGATGCTGGCTGCTCCTCAGTCGCCTCTTTCTCCTGAGACTGTCGCACCTGCCGCGCCAAGGATTTTGTTCTCTCAAACTTGGACGCTTGAGGCTGCGTCTGCCCAGCGTTTAGAAATTCCTGATCTGGCTCAACGAGTATACGAGTCAGTCCCCTCCATTCCCCTAGAGAATGACTACGTTGATGCTGAGACGGGGGATGTCGACGTTGAGAATACTCTTGTCAGTCGGCTGATTCGCTATCACCTGTACGTGGTTCGGCGATCGCCCGTCTATCGTTTTGACTGGAAGATTAGTCTGGCAGATTATCTGGGAGTCAGTGGCCATTGGATTCAGGGAGATGAGTATCCAGGGGCAGTAGAGCTAACAACCGATCCTCAACGGGGAGATGTCGAAGCCATTAACCAACTGAATCGAGCGCAACGCGACGCGCTGGTTCAGGAGCTTGTCAATGTTTTCTCCACTGCAGAAGGGCGATTACCCCTCATCTTTCGGTGATGGGGCACGCAGAGTTGATAACCCAGGTTGCGAAGCAAGTCATGGTGCAACACATCAAGAGCGGAGAGGGTTGGCGAATTGGGTGGGATGACGAAGCAGAGGTGTATCGCGGACTGATTGGGGGCGATCGCTGGTCTGTCGAGTTAACGGAAGCTGAGTTTCAGGATTTTTGTCAGCTCCTGGGCACTCTCGATGAGACCATCCAACACCTCGCAAGTGAATTGATGGATGAAGAGACGATTTGCTGCGAAACCGAAAGTGAACATATCTGGCTAGAAGCAGAGGGATATCCCAATTCTTATACCGTGCATGTCATGACTCAACACGGTCGGCGCACAGAAGGCGAGTGGCCAGCCTCAGTCATTCCTGATCTCTTGCAAGCAACGCAAATCATCACCGTGTTCTAACTTCTCGTTCTACCTTCTTGTTTTAACTTCTGAGTCACCCGTT
>JAYKJC010000191.1:0-5118 GCA_035285885.1 Leptolyngbyaceae cyanobacterium
ATCTCACCCGTCAACTGTTAGCAGGTGCGCAATTTCTAGATATTCCACTGCTGGATCACCTGATTCTGGGCAACGGTGACCATACCAGTTTGAGACGAGAAACAACCTTATGGGATGAGTGTCCCCAGGGAGATTAGCACTTTCTCACTCGGCTGACTCTGCTCCGTCGGCATCGTCACTGACGGATGCATCGTCAGTATCCGTGGTTTCATCGGCATCCGTTTCTGCCCCCTCTGCTTCCGACGCTTCACCGTTTGGTTCTGCATCATCTGTCGGTTCTGAGCTGTCTGGTTCCTCTGGTGGTTGGTCGGGTTCGGTCTGCTGCCACTCTTCAAGGGGCCGATTGACGGCAGAGTCAAAGGTTGTTGTCACGAGCGCAACGTCAAGGGTCTCTTCCCCCTCCGTGGCCTCAGGGTCAACGCGAGCGTACATGGATTGCTGACTAAAGTCGAAATCTCCAAGCACCAACTGATGAGTGGTTGCGTCTTCTAGAACCACATCAATGGTCGTTTGAGGGTCGTCAAGGCCAAAATCCCCCAATTCATCAGGAGAAACGGTGAGCTGGCGATCGCTCTCTTCAGTCGCTAATAAGTTGAGCAAGAACGATACGGAAGCATCATTGGCGGTGAATTCCTCTGGTTCGACCATTTGCCAGACGCCCTCATCATCCCGCTCAAAGCTGAGCGTATCTAGGGGAGTCTCGACAGTAAAGGACTGCACATCTTCTTCTTCAAAAGCAAAAAGGGGCTGCCCAGTACTATCACCATCCGTCGTGGTGGGGCGATCGCCTCCCTGGAATTCTGCAAAAACGATGAGACCTAGAATGGCAGCAATGCCCACTAAGAATACAGTTGGTGCTTTGAGTTTCATGGAATTCACCGTTGCCACACGAAGGTTGCTACACATTTATCGACGCTGAAGCCAGAGGGCGATCGCCCCGCCAATGCCAATGATCGGCAAGATAACCACAGCGCTGAGGGAAATAATAATCCACTGCTGAGTGTTGAGCGTCAAGCGGCGGTTGGTCACTTCTTTCGGACGAATGGACAGAGCCTGCTCTTCTTGCTGACTGAGCCATGCCACCGAGTTGAGAAACACATCGCTGTTCAACTGCTGGTTCACCAGACCATTGACAATGAAGCTAGAATTGCCGATCACCACCAGACGAGATTCTGGATCGGGTGCGTCCTCCGACACTTCATCGAGGGTAGATTCTTCGGGAGAAGACTCTGTCTCTTCGGCGGCAGCAGTCGGGTCATCAATCGGTCGATTCAGCGCGACACCCAACACGACGGAACCCGTAACGTCAATATCAGCCGTGTCGAGCTGAATTTCACCACTTTCTGGAATTTCTACCGCTTGCGTTTGCTCATTGGTAATCAGCAGGGGAGCCGTTTCAATGTCCGACTGCCCTTCTCCCAACTCGACCACCTGAGACTCAGGGAAGAATGAAATCCCTCCGCTGAAATCTTGAGTAATGGGGTGTTCGCCATAGTTTTGCACGAGTGGAGTGGTAAGTCCCAGTCCCAGGGCTTGTCCCGTTGGGTCGATCACCAGCAGATTGTCGAGAATGACGCCCCAATTCTCTAGCAGCGGGTCGAGCCCTGGTTCCGTGTCCGGGTCGAGCAGGAGCATCAATCCGCTTTGATTCTCCAGATAGGACTGTAGGCTCTCGACCTCACCCTCCAGCAATGGGCGACGAGGACCAGCCACAATGACAACATCCGCATCTGAGGGAATCTCGGCAGAAACGGTCAAGTTCAGCGGTTCAACGCGATAGTTTTCGTCCTCAAGTAGCCGACGGACATCAGCCAAGCCTCCCTGACCTTCTTCTAAGGGGCGTTCACCATGCCCTTGAAGAAAATAGACCACCGACTGGCGATCGCTCCCTGCTTGCAACAGAGCGTTCGTTAGCTGTCTTTCTGACAATCGCTCTTGAGGACTGATGGTCTGGATCACCCGTCGATTGCCTGCAATTTCCAGATACACATCTCCCAGGGTTTGCACACCAAACTCACGGGCAATCCCCGGTTCAAGCTGCGGATCTACGTATTCATAGCTAAAATTGCTGCTTTCACGCCGATAGTTATTCAGCAACTCCTGGTCAAACGGATTGCGCTCAGCTTCTCCTGTGGCAAAAATCCAAATTTTTGCAGGCTGCTCCAGGCTATTGAGAACTTCCTGCGTCTGGGGAGCCAGAGTAAATAACTTGTTGTCCGTCAGATCGACTCGATTCACGTAGCGAACGGCTAACACATTCACCAGGCCGATGATGACCAGAACGGCAAGCGTGGCGACAACAGCATTTGTACTCGCCTGAGTGGATCGTTTGCCCCATAATCCAGGGAGCGATCGCCATTCTGCCAGAAGCCACACTACCAGCAGCAGCAGCCCCGCAATGATAAACCCCAGCGGTAAAGCGCCCCACGAATCAGCCACAACACCCGCCGTAACGCCAATAATGATAAGGACAGGCGCGAACCAACCGAGATATTTCAGAGGTCTTAAATCAACAGAGAATTTTTTCATAACGTCTTTTTACATTCAGGGGTCACATAACGAGAGCAACAACCCAGAGTCACATCTCTATCTGGATCGGCTCAACCCAACACCTAAGATCGCTGAAACCTAAACGCTTCAATCGCTTGAGCCGTTAAAAACAGCCCTAGAAAAATGTAGCTGAGAAACAGAATGATGCTGCTAGAATCCAAAACTCCCTGAGCCAAGTTCCCATAGTGGCGCAGTAAAGAAAGGTGTCCCAGGGCATCTCCGATCGGACTACCAAATGCATCAGCAATGCCATCCATGATTAGCAGAAACATCATGACGACGAAGGTAAGGATAGCGGCCAGAATGCTGCTGTCCGTTAGTGAAGAGATAAACATGCCGATTGACAGCACTGCCGCAGCCATGAGAATCAACCCCACGTAGCCTAAGAGCAGAATCGAAAGTTGAAGAGGGGGTTCAGCAGGGCTGAGGGCGAAGGTTTCGTAGATGATGAGGGGAATCACCATCGTCATAAAAAAGGTAAGAACGCCTAGCAATTTTCCGAGAGCAACCACCCAGTTGGTGACGGGAGAGGTGGCGAGTAGCTCCAGGGTGCCGCGCTTTCGTTCTTCAGCGTAGAGTCCCATCGACAGCATGGGCAACAAGAAAAAGGAAATGATCGAAACCAGGCTTGAGAATCCCAGCATGACGTTGTAAGGCACATCGATAGGAGCAGATAAGCCAAATTGGTCACTCGACACAGCCTGCACAATGGAGTCTTGCAGCACCATGAGAAATAGCACCCCACTGAGCAACCAAAACACGCCAGCAATGATGTAGGCAAAGGGCGAGACAAAATAGCTTTGTAGCTCTTTCCGGTAAATGGCAATCAGACTGCTGAAGATGATACGCATAGGAACGGTGATGGTGATTGACGGTGGTGATTGACGGTTATGAATGATTCTCGACTGAGACTGTCAGACAGCCCCGTTCAGTTGGTCACACTCAGACGAGCATGGGTCACTCAGGTGCGAATGCCCTCACGATTGTTAATGATTTCATAAAAATCGTCCACTCGGCTGACCGGGGTACAGAATTTCTGGAGCGACCAAAACCCTTCCCTTAGGGAGCACCGACTTCTGTTTCAGGCTCAGGGCTTGGGTAATTCTCATTGACTTGCCCGTTGTCCTGTACAGAATCATCAAGTTTGTCCAAGTCTTTCTCTGTCGTTGTGAGTTCGAGAAACACTTCTTCTAGACTGACTTGATTCCGCTTCATTTCGAATAAACGAAGTCCCCCATGAACCGCCGTAGAGGCAATTTCAGGGCCGACATCTTGACCAGAAACGAGCGTCGCTCGAATGATGTACTGGTTATCAGACAAGCGTTGGCTTGTCTGGGCGACGCCTGTATCGCCTTCTAAGGTCTCCACAGCAGCCACGCCAGGAATCGCGAGAAGACTGGAGCCAACAGATTCAAACGCCCCAGAGACAAGCAGCTCATAGGTCACTTCTCCTTGAAGCTGCATCACCAACTCCTCGGGCGTATTGGTGGCCACTACCCGCCCCCGGTTGATGATGGCGACCCGACTACAGGTCATGCTGACCTCAGGCAAAATGTGGGTGGACAGCACAATGGTATGGTCTCCGGCAAGGGACTTGATCAGGTTTCTGACATCGATAATCTGACGCGGATCCAGTCCCACCGTCGGCTCGTCTAGCACAATTACAGGCGGGTCATGGACAATGGCCTGGGCAATGCCGACCCGCTGACGAAATCCTTTTGAAAGCTTGCGAATCAGCGTGTGGCGTTTTTCCTCCAGGTTGCAGCGGGCAATGGCAGAATCAACACGGGAGGGGCGATCGCCCGCCGACACGCCTTTAATCCGAGCCACGAACGTAAGGAATCCCTCGACCGTCATGTCGGGGTAGAGGGGTGGGGTTTCGGGTAAATAGCCAATACGCTGGCGCACCGCCATGGAGTCTTCATGGACATCATAGCCAGCGACACGAGCGGTACCCCAACTGGCGGGCAGATACCCCGTGAGGATGCGCATGGTGGTGGTTTTGCCTGCGCCGTTTGGCCCCAGGAACCCTAAAATTTCGCCCGGTTCAACCGCAAAGGTCACATCTTCAATGGCGGCGGTTGTCCCATAAACTTTGCTGAGATGCTCAACTTCAATCATGCTTATCCTTTTCTGACCGATGCATCATCTTTATCAACTCCACACCATATCCTATCGAAATCCTCAGGACTCTTACAGAAATATTTAATAGGACGCACGCAAGTCCTCTATGATCTAGTGCATTTTTTGGGGTGGTCCACCACCTCCAAAAATGCGTAAGCCCTATTTGAGTGCCTTGTGGTGGTGCCTACAGTGTTCAATCCGATGCGGGAGTAATCAGAAGAAATCCACGGGTTCTGCCAGAAACAAAATCAACCGTATTCGTGGCTGACCACAGGGCTTCAGCGCTGACCCACACCGGCGGATACTTGTAGCGAGAAACGTCCATAATCAAGAACTGATCGGTATCGGCATCGTAGGCTCCGATTGGAGAAATGTGTCCGCCTCGTTCTTGGGCGATCGCCCGCCTGAGATAATTCACCACCACATAGTTATCGGGTTGCGCTA
>JAYKJC010000192.1:0-4156 GCA_035285885.1 Leptolyngbyaceae cyanobacterium
GTGGGCGGCAGCAACAGCACGATAGGCACTCATCTTCTGATCAGCATCGGGCATGTAGTTTGACGGAATGAAGGCCGTCAGATTCAAGTCAATTTGAGTGTCGCTGACCTGAGGAATATCCTGTCCGCGAATCTCCTTGATGGCGTCTTCTAGCATTTCCATGTAGAGGTCAAAGCCGATGGCGTCGAGCTGTCCCGACTGCTCGGCACCGAGTAAGTTACCGACCCCGCGAATTTCCATGTCGCGCATGGCGAGCTGATAGCCCGACCCGAGTTGAGCAAATTCTTGAATGGCGCGGAGTCGCTTGCGGGCGGCTTCTGACAGTTGACTCTTGCGGGGGTAAAATAACCAGGCGTGAGCTTGAATGCCCGCTCGACCGACCCGTCCCCGGAGTTGATAAAGCTGAGACAGCCCAAACTTCTGGGCATCTTCGATGAGGATGGTGTTGACGCGAGGAATGTCTAGCCCGGACTCGATGATGGTGGTACAGACGAGTAAGTCTGCTTCGCCACTGCTAAATGCCAGCATGGTGGCTTCCAGTTCTCCTTCCTGCATTTGACCGTGGGCGATCGCAATTCTCAGCGACGGCACCATTTCTCGCAAGCGCCCAGCGGTTTCTTCAATGCCCTCAACCCTCGGCACCACATAGAAAATCTGCCCACCTCGATCCAACTCTTGGCGAATGGCAGAGCTAATCACCTCTGCTTCGTAGGCTGACAGGTGAGTTTTGATAGGGCGTCGAGAGGGCGGCGGCGTGGTAATCAGGCTCATTTCTCGCATGCCGGACAGAGACATGTAGAGCGTTCGAGGAATGGGCGTGGCGCTGAGGGTCAACACATCGACGGTGGTTTTCAGGGTCTTGATTTTCTCCTTTTGGTTAACTCCAAACCGCTGTTCTTCATCCACTACCAGCAACCCCAGGTCTTTGAAGTTCACAGACTTACTGAGTAACTGGTGCGTTCCCACCACGACATCCAGTTCTCCTGTGGCGAGTCGCTGGATAATTTGCTTGCGTTCTTCTGGCGTGCGGAAACGGTTTAACAACCCGACCTGAATGGGATAGGGAGCGTAGCGTTCTTTCAACGTATGATAATGCTGCTGCGTCAGAATCGTCGTGGGAGCCAGGAGTGCGGCCTGTTTCCCTGCCGTCACTGCTTTAAAGATGCCGCGAATGGCGACCTCTGTTTTTCCAAAGCCCACATCCCCGCATACCAGCCGATCCATCGGACGGGGATTTTCCATGTCTCGCTTCACGTCTTGGATGGCCTTGAGCTGATCCGTCGTGGGCTGATAGGGGAAGGAATCTTCCATTTCCTCCTGCCAGGGGGTATCAATGGGATAGGCAAAGCCCTCTTGTTCAGCCCGCTGAGCGTAGAGTTTCAGCAAGTCAAAAGCAACTTTCTTAATCGCTTTGCGGACCTTATTTTTGGTCTTTTCCCAGGCCGTGCCTGACATCTTATTGAGCTGGGGCTTGCCTTTGCCCGCCGAACGAAAGCGCGACAGGGCTCCGACCTGATCGGCCGCCACCCGCAATAACCCATCAGCGTACTGCAAGACTAGATATTCTCGCGTTTCATTGTTGACCGTGAGGCTTTCGAGCTTGATGAACTGACCCACACCGTGATTGCGGTGCACCACATAGTCTTTGGGTCGTAGCTTATTCGGGTCAACCTGCTTGGAGGCGGCGCGACGACGCTTGCGGATATAGGTCGGGGTCGTGAGGCTGTGTTGACCAAAGAATTCTCGGTCGGTGACGACTACGATGCGGAAGGTGGGCAGCACAAAACCTTCCAGCTCGGCTAAACCTGAATACTTGACAGCAACGGGGGTTTGCTGGGTTTGGAGGCGATCGATGGCGGGGTAGTCTTTGGGGTTGGGAACGAACTGAGCCGGACAGTCGTGTTCTTGTAAAAGTGCGACCGAACGGGACGGTTGAGCCGATACCAGCCAGATATGGAAATGGCGATCGCGCTCTTCTCGTAAAATATCGGCCAGCTTGCCAAACTGATGAGGGGTGGCAGGAACGGGACGGCTAGCAAGATTCAGTCCCTTATTTTCTTCTGACAACTCTGACAGCCGCACCTGTTGGAAGCAGTCGAGAATGTCGATGATGTCGTCAAACGAGCGATGAATCTTTGGGAGGGAAACCTCTAGTTCCGACCAGTGATCCTCCACATGCTCAATCCAGCGATCGCTATGGGCGTGACACTGATCAAACTCATCCACGGCAATCATCACGTCATCGGGCAGATAGTCCAGTAAGGATGCCGGATGCTCAAACGCCAATCCGAGAAACCGCCGCATTCCCTCAATAATCTGACCGTCCCCAACTAGCTCCAGGTCTTCTGGAGACACGTAGGGATTCAATGTCTTCTGAACCGTTTTTCCAGTCTCATCGCCTGCTTGCAACGCCTCTAGAATCATGGGGCGAAAGTCCGTTGCGGTGAGCACTAGGTGAGGCACAGGGTCGAGCGATCGCTGACTTGCCGGATCAAATTCCCGAATCCGATCCAGCTCATCCCCAAACAGCTCCAGTCGCACGGGCAACTCAGACGCCACCGGATACACGTCAATAATGTCGCCTCGCCGACTCCACTGACCTTCGGACTCCACTAAGGGTACCCGCTCATAGCCCAGTTTCGCCAGTTGCCGACTCAACTGGTTCATGTTGATCTCCATGCCCTTGGAGAGGGTGGTGCAGAAAGGACGAAACACGTCCACGGGGGGTAAGTGCGGTTGGAGCGATCGCTCAGTGGCCACAATGGCAATGGTTGAGGCTTCTGCCGCCATCGTAGGGTCTGGAGCCTGCGACACTTTCAGCAAATCCGCCAACACCTGGAGCTGTCCCCAGGTCATTTCTGACTCAGAATCAAACGGCTCATAGGGAGAAGACTCCGAGGTGGGATAGAAATGCACCGTGTCCCAGTTCATAGCATCGAGCATCGCCGCCCAGCGTCCCGCATCTTCCAAGGTCGGTGCGATGACTAGCAAAGGCTTCTGCTGCTGTTGAGCCAGGGCTGAGGTGACGAGAGCCTTTGGCAACCGCGCAACTCCATTCAAATGCAACACCGACTGCTGATGAAGTTTGGAGAGGAGGTCTTCAGTGAGGGGCGATCGCCCCAACGCACGCACAACAGAAGAAAAAGCCATAACTGAGAGAAAATCAGACGGATAAAGACAGTAATTAAGGGGCAACTGCACACATTGCCCCCGCTACTCTATTCTAGAAGTCCTTTGAAAAAAGCAAAGACGGAACACTCGCCGCAGCCGTTCCAGAAAAGTCAGGATTTGTTAATTTATCTAGCAAGGCTGAGCAAATTTGACTCAATTTTGTAAAAATGAATACAGAATTTTGTAAATCGCTTTTAGATTGACTCACTTTTTTAGTTAACTTTTGGGTCAGCCAAAGCGTTGTCTTCGCCGATCATCCGCCGATTAGTGTTATGCAATGGAGAACAGCCGTGGCTCTTCAAATCCGTGATTCCCGTCAAACGAACGATGCAGCAGGTGATGCAGCAAGTGGTGCAGTAAGCTCTTCGATTCCTGAACTTGAGCGGGCGATCGCCTCAGGTTGGAACCCCGTTTGCCACATCACCTATACCCGCGATACCTGGGTTAAGCTGCTGCATTCGCCCAGCGATGCCGCCTTTGATGAAGCCATGCTGCTCTGCCAAGAATCTCCCGACACCTGGGTAACCTGGGTGCCTGAGCACGGAGAAGCAGTTTTAGACAAGAGCCATTTTTATTTTGTTTAGTCGTTGGTTTTGCTACTGCTTAATCCGGGTATGAATTTGTGTGTGAGAGCTGGTTGACTGACAAAAGTTCTGGTGTAGGTTGGCGTTGAGCAGAGCGAAACCCAACAGAGGCAACGATTTCGCTGGGTTACGCTAACGCTTTTCTTGAATGCCCCTTGGGCTATACCCATCCTACGACCGACTACGCTATTCCCTATTGGGTATGGGGTAGGATGCGTTAGGCGTTAGCCGTAACGCATCAATCTAAAACTAAACAAAAGTTCCACCGTAGTGGAGCGACATAGCCAAAATGGTGAGATAGCGTAGGTTGGTGTTGAACGAAGTGAAACCCAACGCCAGCAGTGGTTTTGTTGGGTTACGCTAGCGCTAACCCAACCTACATTTTAAGGCGTGTCACGCCA
>JAYKJC010000193.1:0-10067 GCA_035285885.1 Leptolyngbyaceae cyanobacterium
ACTAGGCAAAGGTCTTCACCCGTTTCTGAGATGAGCGCTGAGAACGCTTTCGTTTTTTCCCTGAGGAGGCTTCCTCTTCCAGTTCTTCAGGTGATTTTTCTTTGTCTAAGACGGGCAGCTTTAGCAAGACGCCCGCAAAGAACCAGTAGTACACCGCGACAGGATCGACATCGAGGGGATAGTAGTAGGTGTTGTAGCTGATAAACAGCACATAGAACCAAAAAGCAGCGGCATAACTGCGGAGGGTGCGATCGCGCACGGATCGATAGGCTTTGAAGGTCTGCATCGTCAGGGTCGTCACCACAGCCAGGAATGCAAAGGTTCCCATCAGCCCAATTTCATAGATGAGCTTGGGGTAGTAGGTCTCCACCAGTGCGGTCTTTGCGAGCGATCGCCCTGAGTTGGTGGCTCTGCCCAGCCCATTTCCCAGCAATTCTCCATTGGTGTGAATCGCCCACTCAAACTGCTCGACAATAAACTGGTGCGGGGGGGACGCACTCCAACGGCTCTGGAAACTTGCAATTCGTTCTTCAACAATTTCGGGGTTCTTCAAGGCCGCAACTGTGAGAACAATGGATAGCAGGACCGCCACGGGAATAAATTTCTTCAAGTTTGCGACTTGCCCCGTTCCAATCAGTAACCCCACCACAATCACAGGTACGAGCGCCAACGCAATCCGCTGTCCAGACAGCAGTGCCATCACAAAGACCGACCCCATCGAGATCATGCCAAACAAGCGCCATCGAATCACGGGTTCGTTGAAGGCGCTGGCAAAACACAGAAAAGCCGATGAAATCAGGAACCATCCCCATTGCCAGGGCGCAACAAACGTTCCGGGTAAGCGAATCTGGCCTTCTTGTGGACTAAAGAGCAACGCTCCTCCCACCAGGCATCGGGCATCTAAGGTTGCTTTAAAGAGATCACTGCCTTCCGCAGCTCGGGTTCCTTCGCAAATGCCGACCGTGAGAAAAACGTATTGCATGAAGGCGAGAACACAGCAGCTAAAAATCAGCACGAGGGTCAGCCGCATCAAAAAGAAGAAAGTCTGCTTATTGGTGATCAAGTAATAGGCACAGATGGTGAGCGGAATATACCCCATGAGCACTTTCATGCCTAGAATGCCCAAGAAAAATGGCAGCTCACCATCGCTGCTCAGTTGCTGCGCCCCATTGACAAACAGCAGCACAATGCAACAGTAAACAAATAAGATGACCACTGGAGTCAACACCGCTTTGTTGATGATGAACGGCTGTTTCTCACTGCGGCAATACTGATACACACCAAATAGAGCGGGAATGTAGAAGCCATCTTTTGCAAGCTGCAACAGCGGACTGCTGCCGATGGCGTAGGTGATGGTGCCGCCAAAGGGAAGATAGATGAAGAATCCCCACAGGGCAAACCGTGGATATTTAAATGACAGTGACATGTAGAGAATGCCAACGGCAGCCCCCAGTCCCAGCTTCGGCCCTGCGACTAGTCCGGCAGCGACTCCCACAATGACGGATAGAAACCCAGCAATTCCCGTGAATTGAAGGAGTGCCTTGCGCTGGCGATCGCGCTTTCGTTTAATGGCAAGCCGTTCTTTGAGGCTCAACTGAACCTCGGGCTTTTGAGCAGTTTTTTTAGCCTTTTGGCCTTTTTTGCGGGACGGGCGACGCTTGGGCATGGGGGGTTCGCACAATATGGGGGTCGAAGATCAGGGCAATTCGTACATCATTCGTACATCAGAGGAAGCCATCAATGAAAAGGAAGGGGAGCGGAAAACCGTAATAACTTCTTCTTTCATAAGATGCCCGGTTCTCAAAGCAACTGCACGATTACGGTGGAGTTGCGAACCATTAGCCCTACAACGCTAAGAGCACTGAGAACTGACATCATCACAGCAATTCTCATTATGAAAATTCAGGGAGCGAAATGGTCGCCGCAAGCGACCATTTCGCTCCCTGAATCAATACAAGTGAGCGCCGATAGGGCGCGAAGTCTTTCAAAATGAGAATTGCTGACATCATCATGATTCTGTCTCGGGGCGTTACACATGGGTGTACGCTTTTATGAGATTGTTTAGAGGTTTGACAATTTAGAAATCTGACAAATTCTAAATTTGACGAATTCTAAATCTATCGACTTAGACGTCTGACAATTCAGATGGTGTTTGATCCGATTCTTCCCATTTCAGTTCTTTTTGTTTGATGCTGGCTATGGCAATCCAACAAGAGTTGTCAGAGGTGGGATTCCGCCCTAAGCTACACACAATCACATTCATCCTGATGGACGCGTATGATATCGGTTCTTGTTCTATTTATCGTTGGTTCGGTTTTGTGGGTTTTTGGTACATTGCCCTGGCTCATTATTAACTTTTTCCTCTGCACATCGCCTGAGCCATCTGTGGCCTGTGCCTATCCTGACACCTATGGATATTACGCCCGACAGATTCTTGCGACTGACTTTATTGTGATTCTTTGCAGTGGCTTTGCGATCGCCCAAATCCGGCGACTTCGTCGTGCCCAACAGGCCCGCTCATGATGCTGTCAGCTGAGTCGCTGATTTTGACACAAACGATAGTTGTGTCAGAGAACGCATAAAAAAACACATGAGAAAAAGTGGCCGATTATTCGGTTATCACTATTTAAACGAGGCGAATTGAAGTCCACAGCGTTCCCGAAGACCGTTACATTGATAAATGGATATGTCTGTGTGGGTCATTGTAGTGAAGATGTGCGAGACACCTTGAATTGGTATCATCGCTCCATGCATGTATCCCCGATAGTCAACAGTGATTCTCACCCGAAGACTGAATCCTTGAGCACTATCGAATCCCCTTAGATCAGCACATATGAGGCATCCATGAACGGTATTCGTGTCGGAAATTTATTTGGTATTCCCTTTTTTATTAATCCCTCTTGGTTTATCGTGTTCGCTCTGGTCACGTTTTCCTACGGCAGCGACCTCGACCGTTTCTTTAACTTAGGAGGGGCACTTCCGTGGATACTGGGCATGGTAACGGCTCTGCTGATGTTCTCCTCCGTTTTGCTGCATGAGTTGGGTCATAGCTTTGTTGCCCGAAGCCAAGGCATTGAGGTGAAGTCGATTACACTCTTTATCTTTGGCGGGTTGGCCAGTCTGGGAGAAGAGTCAAAAACGCCGTGGGATTCCTTTTGGGTGGCGATCGCCGGACCCCTGGTGAGCTTTGTTCTGTTTGGCATTTTTACGGCCATTGGCATCTTTGTTGACCTTCCGGCTCCCCTCTTTGCTATTGTCAGCATTGTGGGAACGATTAACCTCATTCTCGGGACGTTCAATCTAATTCCGGGGCTTCCGCTCGATGGCGGCAACATTCTGAAAGCCATTGTCTGGAAGATTACGGGTAAGCCCTACAAAGGAGTGGCTTTTGCCAGCAGAGTTGGACAAATTTTTGGTTGGGCGGGCATTCTTCTCGGCCTGAATTCTATCTTTGACATCTCCTCAGCCTTTGGGGTGATGCTCCCTGGCAATATTTGGACTCTCCTGATTGGCCTGTTTCTGTTGCAGAATGCTGGGCGATCGGCTCAATCTGCCGTCATTCAAGAGAAGCTGAGCGGTTTGACGGCAAAAGATGCGATGTATCCCCGAAGTCCAATCGTTCCTGCCTCTCTTTCCTTGCGGGAGTTTGCGAATGAGCACATTATTGGCAACCCCGTGAGCTGGCGAAAGTATCTCGTCACAGACGAGAACGGCAAGCTCATTGGTGAAATCGAAACAGAGGCGATGAAGACGATTTCTACAAGCGACTGGTGGAATGTCACCGTGCAGTCACTCACCAAGCCGAGAGCAGCGATGCAGACGGTGGATGCAAATACGTCAGTCATGGACATTCTTCCGCGTATCGAGCAAGAAAACATTGACGCCCTCGCCGTTGAAGAAGATGGACGCATCATTGGTGTGATTGAGCGCATCTCGATTGCAGAAATGATGCAGCGCCAATCTCAAAATGCAGAAGGCGCAGATGCGATCGCGCCTAAAAAAGAAGAGAAGAGTGCTGGCCTTCCTGGCTCCTCGGATTGAAACGTATAGCGATACAGTCGTTAGAATCACTACACCCTCTTGAATACTTGAAAAGACCGCGCGCGCGAATTCTCGCGCACGGTCTTTTCATTTCTGAGGCTAAATACATCTTTACGCTATGGGTAGGGGCAAGGCACTGCCTTGCCCCTACTGCATATGGCGGTTTCATCCAACGGAGTCAAAACTCCAGTTTTCCGGCATTACTACTTCTGAGGGTGTTCAACTGGGTTCATGATGAGTGAACACATAGATTCGCTGGGTCTGAAATTGTCCGCAGACGGATGAGGGCAAAACTTGCTCTTCATCCATGTCGGTTTCAAGGCCAAAGATCTGTCGATTAAGCTGGATCTGGAGACTCGTGCGGGTTAACGGATCTTGGCCTGCCGAAATCAAAAACTTAATGTGTTGAAGATGGGGCTCTTGGGCGATCGCATCGAGAATCTGACCAATGGCTTCTACATAGGGATGCTGACAGTCTTGATACCAGTCAGGCTTGGCTAAATTTGGCTGATCAAATCCCAGATGGAACGTGAGTGAGGATTGGCCGAAGAGGGCGATCGCCACAGGCCGCGCTTCTTCCTGAACCAGGAGATTATGCTCGCTGGCGAGCTGCCGAATCTCTTCTAGTCGTTCGTACCGCTGTTCTTGAGATTGGGGTTCATCTCTCCAAAGCAGAGAGACCGTCACCAGATAGGTCTGAAGCAACAAGTGGCCGAGCTTCTTCGCTTTGGTCGCTAGATAGTCTGCGTTGTATAACGTGGACTCCACAAGGAGCGGAACCCGATCGACCATTTCCAGGCCATAGCCCTTGAGGCCAGCGATCTTTCTCGGGTTATTCGTAATCAGTCGAAATTTGCGGACGCCGATATCATTCAGAATTTGGGCACCTACGCCGTAGTTGCGCTGGTCGGCCTGAAACCCCAGCTTCTCATTCGCTGCAACGGTATCCAGCCCCATGTCTTGCAGCGTGTAGGCTCTCAACTTATTGACCAGGCCAATGCCGCGCCCCTCTTGACGAAGATAGACCACGACTCCTGCCCCTGCCGATTCCAGCATCTTGAGCGCCGACTGAAGCTGCCCTCGACAGTCGCATCGCAAAGACCCCAACGCGTCCCCAGTCAAACACTCCGAGTGAACCCGTACCAGTACGGCTTGATCCTTGAAGGTTTCTGGATCTCCTTTCACAATGGCCACATGCTCACTGTTATCGAGGTGGTTGCGATAGGCATAGATTTTGAAGGTGCCGAATAAACTAGGCAGCTCAGCAATGGTTTCTCGCTGAATAAACCGCTCGTGTTGCAGCCGATAGCTAATCAAATCGGCAATGCTAATCAGCTTCAGGGAGTGGTGCCTTGCGTACTCGATTAGCTCAGGTAGCCGTGCCATTGATCCGTCTGGATTTTGAATTTCGCAGATGACGCCTGCGGGGTAGAGCCCTGCCAGTCGAGCCAAATCGACACCGGCTTCTGTATGTCCGGCTCGTCTGAGCACTCCGCCTTCTTTCGCTCGGAGAGGGAAAATATGTCCCGGACGCCGGAGATCGCTCGGCTTGGTATTTGGGTTAATGGCAATCTGAATGGTGCGTGCCCGATCGTCTGCGGAAATGCCCGTTGTAACGCCGAGGTGAAGAGCGGCGTCGATGCTGATGGTGAAGGCGGTTTGCTCATTCTCATCGGTCTTATTACTCACCATCAGCGGCAAATCAAGTTCATCCAGGCGATCGCCCTGCATCGCCAGACAAATCAGCCCCCTCGCTTCTACCGCCATGAAGTTGATCATGTCGGGTGTAGCAAACTGAGCGGCACAGATGACATCACCTTCGTTTTCGCGGTTCTCATCATCGACAACCACAATGGCTCGACCCGCTTTCAAATCAGCTAACGCCGAATCAATCGAGTCAAACTGAAAATCGGGCGATCGCCCCTGGGACGTGGATTCATCAATAGGTTGCGGTTCCACAATAATCTTGGTTTAATTCATTCCTAACGTTACATTAGCAGTGGATTGACGTTGATGAGGTACATCCACAGGACATCACATTTGATACTATACTCATTCCAGGTTAGTGAGCTGAACAATTGTTAGCAAGGTCGCTGTGTCTTCAAATGTCTATCGCATCACATCGCAGTCCCCTTCGCTCTCCTCAGCGCTCGTATGCACTTAATCTATTAACGACGAGAGGAATGACTGGATATTATGGGTGATTCAGAAAGGATTTCGGTTGGCATTGTCGGAGCCTCGGGTTATGGAGGAGTTCAGCTTGTCCGGCTGCTGCTCGAACATCCAGCAGTAGAAATCGCCTACTTGGGAGGAGATAGCTCGGCAGGTAAGGCGTTTTCAGACCTGTATCCGCACCTCGGCCACTACACCAGCCTGAAAATTGAAGCAATAGACCTAGATAGCATTGCGGCACGCTGCCAAGTAGTTTTCCTGTCGCTGCCCAACGGTCTCGCCTGCAAAATGGCACCCACACTCCTCGAAAAAGGGTGTAAAGTTCTGGATTTATCGGCAGACTACCGCTTTGAGAACTTGGACATTCATCATCAGTGGTATGGCATTGACCGTGATGATCAAGAGGTTGCCAAACAAGCCGTATATGGGTTGCCAGAACTATATGGCGATCGCATCAAATCGGCATCGTTGATTGGCTGCCCCGGCTGCTATCCCACGGCGACATTGCTCGGGTTAGCGCCACTGATGAAACAGGGGCTAGTCGTCCCTGAAACGACGATCATCGACGCAAAATCAGGCACTTCAGGAGGCGGACGAGCCGCCAAAACCCACCTTCTTCTCGCAGAAGCCGATGCGTCGATTGGAGCCTATGGCGTTGCTCGCCATCGTCACACCCCAGAAATCGAACAAATTTGTAGCAACATTTCTGGCCAAAACGTTTTGGTTCAGTTCACCCCTCACCTGATGCCGATGCCAAGGGGGATCCTCGCCACAATCTACTCAACTCTCAGAGATCCGGGGCTGGTAACTGAAGACCTGATTACAATTTATCAGGCGTTTTACCGAGGTTCGTCGTGGGTCAACATTCTGCCCAATGGAACGTACCCACAAACCAAGTGGGTATGCGGCACAAATCTCTGTCAAATTGGCATCGAAGTTGACGCTCGCACAGGTCGCATCATTGTCATGTCTGCCATTGACAACTTAATGAAAGGTCAGGCCAGTCAAGCCGTTCAATGTTTGAATCTAATGATGGGATGGGAAGAGACGCTAGGACTGCCTAAGCTCGGCTTCTATCCGTAACTGCTCAGTAGACCAGGAAGCACATCAATGGGGGGTTCGACAGGCCGTGGAAAAGGCTGTGAAGGCTCTACGGCTCCTACATAGTTGATGTAGCTTGCCCCAAGGTTCACTTGAAGCTCAGGCTGCCCTTCAAACTGCACAATCGCCACTAAATCATCTCGCTCAGGAGCCTGCGCAGAAGCCACATAAATAGCACTACCTGGAACATCCAGAAGGGGAGAGGCTCCAACTTTGTAGAAACGATTCCTTACGAAAAGATCATCCCCAGCTAAAATCTCAGGAGCAAGAAGCTGAATTTTATCGCCTTCATCTGGCTGAAAGTCTTCGATGACTGCATACCCCTCAGTTCCGCTGCCAAACATCGGATCAAGGTAATAGAGCTTCTGGTTAACCACTTGTCCGGTCAGCTCATCTATTCGCAGGGCATCCAGCTCTAGCGCTTCCTTCGTTTCTGCCAAAACAAAGGTATCCCCATCGGAACCACCTCTGAGAATGTCAACCTCTCCAATCCCTGCGGCAGCATAGTCCGTGCCAACGAGGTAATCAGCGTCCGGATAGCCATCAGCCGTATCGATCCCTCCTACGAGGCGATCGCTGCCTGCCCCACCGACTAACACATCATCGATTGCGTCTACGGTTAGCGCATCTACGGTTAGCGCATTGATGAGGAATAGGGTGGTGGTGGTGCCACCAAACAGGATGTCGTTTCCTTCACCGCCTAAAATTTGGTCTTCGCCATTCCCTCCAAGCAGGATATCGTCACCACTCTGGCCATCAATCTCGTCGCCGCCGTCGCCGCCAAAAACAATGTCATTGCCCTGATCTGCGCGAATGACATCAACAAAGGCACTGCCAGTCATATAGTCATCTAGCAGCGTCCCCTGAATGAAACCACTGCCTTGAATCGGATTTAAACCCAGGATACCCATTTACTCCTTTTTCCTACGATGAATGTGATATTGAGTAGTTGCTAGCTCGTCGTAAGTCAAAGGATTGCACGTTGGATTTCTGCTAATAATCGAACCCTGATTTTATCGCTACCGCCAGTCGCTTTACGACAGCTTAACAGTCTAGATTAAACTGCAAATTTAATCGTCGATAGAAAATTGTCGATAGAGAAATTATAAAAGGTCATGCTGCACCGCAACATGACCTCTTTCTTAAGTATTTTGAACTAATGGAGTTACATCGTTAACTAAATCGTTAGCTAACGGCTGACGCAGGAGTTGCTTTCAGGGCTTCTAGCGCCTTATCGTGAATTGTGCCATTGCTGACAATTACGCCTTGGTTATCCACTAGCTTGGCATTTTTCGCAAAGCCAAGGGGATTGCCATACATATCGGTGACACGTCCCCCCGCTTCTTCGACCACGATAGAACCTGCGGCATGATCCCAGATTTTCTCGCGATAGTCGGGAGATTTAGGAGACGGCAACCGGAGGTAAAGGGCGGCTTCACCTGCTGCAACGGCTGCATACTTGGCCTGGCTGTCCATCCGCAAAGACTCAGTGGTGATGCCAGCGGCCTTGGCCACCGCTTCTTGGCGAGAATGATCTCCATGACCCGACTCGACACTTTCCACGAACCGGAACTTGTCGGATTGCTCAGGGGTGACCACCGTTGTGGTTACGGCTTCTCCGCCCGATAGGGGCATCATGGTGGTGCCTTCCCCTCGAACGGCAACGAACATCAACCCTGGCTCCTGACTGTCATTGAATTTGAGAGCGGGACAAGCCAATACGCCTACTTTGACTTCGCCCTGATCAATCAATGCAATGGCGATCGCATACTGATCCTTACGCAAAAAGCCTTTGGTTCCATCAATGGGGTCTAGCGTCCAAAACCGCTCAGCGACATCTCCATTGCCTCGGTCAATCCAGTCCGGCACATTCTCCGTCGTTGCGTCTGGCATCACCGCCTGAACAAAGGAGGTCACCTGGCTGAGGCGATCGCCCATTTCTGGAGTCCGCAGTTCCGCCGCATCTTCTTCGCCCACGATGGGGTCGTTAGGGAACGCTTCAGAGATGGCCCGACAAATAATCGCCTGAGCCCCGTAGTCAGCAATGGTCACGGGGCTTTTATCTTTTTTCTCGATGGCTTCAGGAGAAATGGTGTGACGAACGCTCTCACACAGCTTGGCAGCCGCGCGTGCTGCTTCAATGGCAACAGCTTTCTCGGTTTGGTAGGCCATAAATATATCAATTCCTATAATTCAACGGTTGATGTACGGAGATTGGGAAACATGGGCCAGCGGCTCGCACACCTGCATCCATTTCTGGGTAGCCAGGTTCATTGGGAGCGAGAGCATGTTACCTTTGCAGATTGCCCTCATCCCCCAACCCCTTCTTTCAACTTAGGCTACTAAGTACACACATCTTGGCCCTCACCCCCTCAGTCCCCCTATCCCAAAAATGGGCGAGGGGGAAGCCAGATAAGGTGTTCCGGCTCCCCTTCTCCCGTTCTGGGAGAAGGGGTTGGGGGATGAGGGAACAGCTTGAGCAGCAAGGGTTTCAGAACTTATGTGTATTGAGTAGCTCAATTTAGGAGAAGGGGAGCCGGATTGAAGTCCCTCTCCCTTTTGGGAAGAGGGATTTAGGGTGAGGGCGACAGAAGTGACATGCTTCTATTGGGAACTGAGGGTAACCATGAACTCAATGATCCGATGAACACTGTACCGATCATGCCCATTGACCCCATTCAGTTATAGCCCGTTCTGGAATTCGCAAATTAGAAGTTCTGAATAAGATTAAGAGCGGGTCTGCATCCACTGGC
>JAYKJC010000194.1:0-3653 GCA_035285885.1 Leptolyngbyaceae cyanobacterium
GATGTGAGTGCTTGTTCGGAAGAATTAAGAGAGGGGCGAGCCGCAACCGTTGTTGCAAGACCAACGCTCAGAATGGATGCGGTTGCCAGGGCTGCAATATAGCGAATCTTCATAAAATCTAGGTCTCCTCACTTGGATGTCACGTTACGAATGGATGTCACGTTATGAAATTAAAAAGGTGCAGAATGTTCGCAGTCAGCAAGAGGCTATCGATTGCGATTCAAACACAGTTTTATAGAGCACCATCATCCTGAACGATTAGTGAAAACGTTTGAGGCGACCCTGAGAGATTCCTGAGTATTTCATGAGAAAGTAAGCTAAAAATTCTGAGCTGATCAGCTTCTCGATACCTCCGATCGGGCTATTTGCCGCGCTCTATGCACTGATTAAGCGCTGGTTAAGTTCTGATTAAAAACAAGTGTGTGGGTCGCACTGTGCCCCCCACACCTGTGTTTGTGCTTAACGCAGCTGCAAGTCGCTATTCAAACGTGGAGAGAAAACCATGATTGTCCAAAGCTCGGCGGTTTTGTCGGGTACGTGTCATCATTCTTTAACCAGCCGAAATCCAAACAAGATGTGGCGAGAATCGATGGGGCGGGTATGGCGATAGGCCGCCCGACAAAATCCTGGTAAATCGTCCCATGAGCATCCTTTCATGACTGAAACCGGGGTGTCTCCGCGACTCACTAATGTGGAGGTGTACTCAAAAACATTTCCTGCCATATCCCCTACGCCGTAGGGACTGCGACTCAAGGGAAAGGTGGCGATCGCACTGGTTCCCTCACTCCCGCTGCCAATCCAGTTTGTCCCATCATCGCGCCAGTCGTTGCCCCAGGGGAAATACCGCCCATCCTCTCCTCGGGCCGCTTTCTCCCATTCCAATGCGGTGGGCAGCCGGTACGCTTCACCCTCCTGGTCACTGCGCCATTCTGCGTAGGCGATCGCATCATCATAGGAAACGAGCACCACTGGATGCTGCGCTTTGCCGTCAGGATAGGTTCCGTTCCGCCATCGGTAGGGCTCAACATCCGTGTAGGGATGCACCAGAAATCCCTGCTCTTGATAGTCATCGGCTGAAATATCAGGCGCACGGTGAATCGTGGCGGCGACAAATGCGCGATACTCGGCCTGGGTCACAAGATTTTGCTGAAGACAGAATCCAGGGAGCGATCGCCGTTCTCGTGGAGGTTCGGCGTCAAACCATCGCTGCTGACGTAAGCGCTGCTCAATGCGTTCAAGACTTTCGGGAGTATTCGGTGTGTTTTGAGAGATGGCAACCCACCCTTCTGCCGACACCCGGTAGCCCGCATCCCGTTCCGTTTCATCACTGCCTGAAACAAACTCACCCGAAGGTATCCACACAAAAGCGGGGTCAGCCAGACAGCGATCGCGCCTGTCAGAAAACTCGACAGCAGAGGAGCTTGATGAGTCAAACCTCAGCCGAGCCAGAGAGAACAAAAGTCCTGAAATGGCCGCAAGGCTAACCCCTGCAATCACCACAAGCTTGAGAGGAAATGTATCAGCAGCATGTCTAAGCGTCATGGGCAACGAGTCATTGAGCGATGAGTGGGTAAACAAAAATGAGTGAAGCAGTGATTGCGCAAGAGGCGTTGCTGATTCGAGGGATGATTTTCGTAGGGGCGTATGGCCATACGCCCCTACAGTCGTTCATTTGTAAATCCAAAAATGTCTGATTCATCCCCAAATTCAGCAACGCCGCGCAAGAAGAGATTAAGCAATAAATCCTATGCATGGCGAGTGGCGATCGCCCTTCCTCTCTTGAAGACTACTTCATAAACCGTCCTCCCTCCATCACCCAGAGCCGAGTATCAGGTGACACCTTGGCACTCCGTAATTGTTAGTGAAGGATGTGCTCAACTTTGGAACCAACACAATAGAATGCGATCGCTGCCTGACCTTACCACTTCATGCCACACGAAGAGTCATAATCAACCAAAAGCCTTAAAACCAAGGTTTTGCAGGCTTAAATTTTCCATCAATGCTATTCAATTCTGAAGCCCATATTCTCTAGCCACGAGTTTAGGGGCTGGGAACTTCATAAAAACAAATCTAGTCTTTACATCCTAAGTACGGAGATATCCGGAGGGCTAACGTGTTTTTTTAATAAACCGATGGCAGATTTACGTAAATTCCCGGTAAGATGGTATCGTCATTCTCAAGTTTCCTGTGATAAATTTGAGCAATCCTACTGGCATCGTCGTGATCCATCCTTGATCTTGTAAACCATTTCTCCGAAATGCTACTGATGTAAGCAAATTGGATCATTAAATCTTTTCGAGTGCATCTATCTATTTCACTGTTTAACGAAACCAGAGCCTTCTTGGGAGACAGTCTTTCTCGCCGGAAGGGCTTCAATTTCTAAGCCAGGTGAAGTTTATTCACTGCTTCGTGTTGCTTCGTTGGTTAGCTGGCTAGATTGACAACAACTTGGCTGAAAGATAGGAGTGGCCGTTTATGTTATCGGTCATTTCTTCATCAGTGGGCGGTTAGCAGTCTGATGACAGTCTCAAAGCAGCCTGACAACGGGGGCGATCGCAGTGGGCGGTTAGATGCCATCGCTAACACCGTAAGGCTTACCTTTAGTATCCGTTTTTTGAAGAATCGGTAGGACGTGCATTTATGAGTATTCGTAGGCAGCAAAAAAAGCTTCGTCATTCCTCTCCACGGTTTGGGGTTCACCTCATCCGAAGCTTCATTAAGAAAGCTGTCCAGGGGTTGCTCCGTATTCTGTTGAAATTTGGACAGAGGCCCCATTGGGTCAATACCGGATTCGTGTTGCCTACAACGGTGCTGTTGTTGCTGATTGTGACCCTGACGGTGGGGTCAATTTCTCTACGAACCCTCAGCCGGACGACGCAGACAATTGGCGATCGCCAGCAGCGAGTCATCTACAACGCTGCGACTCCAGCCATTGACCGAGCTAAGGCAAAGCTTGAGTTTTTGTTTGACCCCAGTCAAGACAGCCGCCTGCCCACAGGTGTGCCTTCTGAGCAGTTGCTCCTAAGCATGATGCTCAATCGGCCTCCAGCCGATCCCAACAACATTCAGCCCGACGAGCTTCGGCAGCAGCTGATTGCGCTAGACGCCGATGGTGACGCCAACACCGATCCCTACACCTTTCCCGATGAGCGAGACACAGCGCAACGACTGGGTCTGCCTGCCGATTTAGATGGCCGACTTGACTTAGATGCAGACGGGCTCCCTGATAATGCATGGGTCTACGCTGCCGACACCGATGGAAACGGCATTGATGATGCATTGGTGGCCTATTCGATTCTGTTTGAAACGCCGCCTAACATTAACGACTTGGCGGATGCTAGTGACGCCGCTGTTGCAACGCGCGCTGATGCTCTTCAAGTTAGAAATGCGCCGCTGAGTAGCATCATCCCGGCAGACCCGGTATGTCAAGATCGTGCAGAAGCCCCTCCGATTGAGTCAGGCTGGTTCACAGACTTGGCCGCTTCTCGTAAGAATTTTCAGGTCGATGCCGTTGTTATCCCAGTGGATGAAGGCGAAGTTCAAGCGAACAATCAATTCGTCCCAAGCCCGACAGCCACAACGGCCACACTAGAGTTCCAGCAAGATCGACAATACGACGAGGGAAATAAGTGGGGCGCATGGTTCCGCAATGA